>JAAYTK010000104.1 GCA_012523775.1 Clostridiales bacterium
AATATATTATAATCTCGTTCTTCATTTTCTTTTGATTTTTGAATATCTGTCTCTAAGTACGCCATCCGTTTATATGTATTATAATTTTCCCCATATTGAGTTAGCATATTATCTAGTGTTTTATATGCCTGGTCATAATCTCCAATCATGCGATATAGCATGGATAGATTATTGTATGTCTGATAAGACTCCCATCCCATATCGCGGATAAACCCGAATACCGCTATTGCCTCTTCGAAATAACTATAATCATTCATTGTAGTTCCATATTGCACATATGCTTCCGCTAACCTTTCACTTATCAATATAGTCATATCAGCAGGAAGTTTAGTTCTTGCTTCTTCCAACAGCTCTATATTTCTTAGCTGTGAGTCAGATAACATCTCTCCTGCCTCTGCATAGGTCTTGCTACACATTACATAGGCACGATGAGCAATATAGTCTGATTTGGTACTACTTAGACATTGCATAAAATTAGTAACAGCATCTTCGTATTCTTCATTCACTAGATCAAGCTCGCCTTTTACTAGGTAAATATTATCCTCGGTAATTTTTAGCTCTATTGCCTCTTCTAATATTTTAGCAGCTTCCTCTGTTCTACTTTGCCTAGCGAGACTTATGGCATAATCTCGGTAGTAATCACTATTATCAGAAAAATACTCAATTGCGTCTCGAAAAGCTTTGGATGCATTGCTATAATCCTCTAGTTCAAAATAGCAATTCCCTAAGATGAATTTGATATCACCCAACTTCAATTTCAGAGCATCTTCTTCGTATATTGATAATTTACTGGCAATGTCAGCGATATCGCTTTCTATGTAATCTATACCTTGTTGATATAAGCTTTGATTATACAATGATAATGCCTTATGATAATATGCATCAATCTTATCGGGAAACAAAGAGATAGCATAACTATATACTTCCTCAATGGAAGGGTAATCTTCCATTGAGGACATATATATCATCTGCTCCATATATTCCTCATATAACTCTACCTTCTCCTCTTGAAGAAGTTTCTTCCCATGGTAAATTGATAATATCGAAGACGCGAATAACAAGAGCAACATTATAGCGATGATTTCCTGCTTCAACATAAACCTTTTATATCTTTTATCCAACTTATTCATTTGGTTTAGGGCTTTTAGTAACTTTGAAGCACTATCAAAACGCCTATCAGGCGAATATTTCATAGTCTTTGTTATGATATAGTACAGGCTATCACTTATTTTGTATTTATTATTGTCAAGTATGAGCGGTCCATATAAGGAACAAGAAGGTTTTTTGCCTGTAATAAGATGGTAGAGTGTTGCTCCTAAGCTATAGATATCTGACCGTTCATCTATTCTCGGTCTTTTATTTTTTAAAACATATGACATCTCTTTTTTCTTGGGGTTGTCATGCAGGCTTTTTATGTTATCTTCTTGATAATTATACACCTCTGTGCTATCCGTTATATCATCTGTGTTTTCTATAGAAAACATCTCGGTTTGATCATCAGATAATATCTCGGTCTGGTCATCTTGGAAGAGTTCTGTATCTATATCCTTTATTTCATATGAAATTGTCCTATCAAAGGCTTCAGTAACATCTATTTGGTCTGAATATGTATCATTTTCAATAGATTGTCCTATTGAAGAAGCCTGTTTTTCATTTATTTGTGGAGATTGTGCAGATTTTGATTTTCTAAGGGGTTTTATAGATATAGAACTATTATAATCAGTTATCTTTTGATTTCTTATTCTTTCAGGATATTGCTCGGGAGGAGAATATCCATCGCTAAAACCAATTGGTTGGCTATCCTCATTATCAAATACTGAGGATATATTGAAATCAATCAGACATATATCACCCTTGGGTGTCAGCATTATATTGGCTGGTTTTATATCACCATGAATAATAGGAGGGCTTTGGCTATGTAGATAATTCAAAGCCTCCGTAAGTTGTTTTGCCCATTTGATAATCTGCTTTTGAGAAAATTTCTCTCCCTCATCCAATAATTCCTGAAATGATTTACCAGGAATATAGTCCATAACTGTATATATTTGTCCATCTATATCAAGAAAATCGAATACCTGAGGCAAATATTCATGACGTAGATTCTTTAGTATGTCAGCTTCTGCTCTGCTATTTAGAATATCCTGAACTTCCTCATGAATCTTTTTTATGACTATATGTTTCTTAAGTCTCTTATGATATCCTTTGTATACTGTTCCACCACCGCCAGCACCAATTTCCTCTAAAACTTCATATGTATTAGATATCACATTAAGTTCCAGCATCAACCTTCACCACTCTTCCTAAGTATTCTTAGTTACAGTTATTCTCAAGTTTATTCTACCAAGGCTTAGTACATCTCCTGAACTTATGGGTTTCTCTCCCTCTAAAGGATATCCATTCAGATGGGTTATATTAGTACCTCCTAGATCTGTAACATAAAGCTTTCTTCTCTTTATGAATACCTTGCATTGTCTTGCCGAAATCGTCTTGTCATAGCTGATGGCCAAATCGCAAAGTTCGCTTTTGCGACCAATAACTAAAACATCTGTTACTGTTTTTTCAAATACCCTTCCTCCGTTCTCTCGATCTAATAATCGTAATATAAAGGAAGCTTTTTTTACAGGCTTTCTGGGCTTAATCTGTTTATTCGGTGTCCTCTCTATAACCTTAATTGTCTCTGAATCCTCTATAGTTGGTGGGTCAATCTTTTTTTGTTCTTTTGACTTTGCTTCATTTAACTTTACTTCATTTGGTTTTACTTCATTTGATTTTGCTTCATTTGGAGTCAAGTTTATTTCTGTTTTTTTATACCTTGATTCTGTTGCATTAATAATATCTGTTTTGTTTTCAGAAGCTTTATTCTCTAAGCTTAATTCTGTTTGCTCCCGTTTAAATGACTTCATCATGCACATCTCTGTTTTTTCATGGGATGTATGCAATATATCTTGATCTTTCATCCCAATAATCTCTGTTCTGTCATTGATTATATGGGCCATATCATGATTGTTTGTTCTTATAATCTCCGTATTATAATTTTCTTCTTTATCTAGTTGATTATTTCCCACGAATTCAGTTGCTATATCCAAATCTATATTTGAAACAATTTCTGTTTTATGTGCAGTGGACTCATGTTTCCTTTTTTTCTGTTTGCCTTTATCGAATAGCATGTATATAGTCTCCTCATTTTAATTAATGATTATAAGTCAATAATAATTGCCATATAAAAATCTAATATAGATTTAATATCCGATCTATTAGAATAAGTTTGGCTTCATTGATTTTATATACCATTTGTTCTTTATTTTAACCATATTAACATCTGCATTAATTGATATCTTTTTAGGTATCTCTAGATTAACACTGACTATCGCTGTGTCTTTTTCTATATGTTCCTCAATAATCACAATATCAATATCTGACAAGATGCTTATATCTAAAAAATTTGAAAGTAAGGGCACCACATCTATTAATAGGCTAATTGGTTTATCCAACTTATCGTCTACTGATTGGATTAATGTATTGGCATATTCCTGATTATCAGGAGTAAGGCAGCCAATCATATTGTTTATATCATTATGCTTTATACTTTTTTCAAATGTCTCTATTGTTTTACGTGGGGTGCTTTTATGTATTAATAAATAGGACACTGTAATTCCAGTAATTCCTGTAATAATAATAAATGTTATTAGTGCTATAATTGTTTTTCGTTTTTTTTGCATACTCAGACACCTCTCCTATATCATCTTGGAAACACTTTTGGCATGTTATGTAATATGGATAAACCACTTTAACATATTAAGCTTATTTGTCTATATTCCGCAAACTTACAAGGCTAAATATACCGTAAATCACGGCAAACCCCAGCAGAATTCCCCATACCGTTAAAAGATGTTCCGTACTAAACAAAAAGAATTCTTCCACTTCATGTTCTAGTGTAGGTATCGTACTCTGCAATCGCAAAGGTAGAGTGTTCAAATTCGCAGTAGTTCCATAACCCTCCATGGCCCACCGGCAGTTAACAATATAGGATATCTTTTCAGATACTCCTGATAGCTTAAAAACCAATCCTGAAAATAATATCTGAGGCATTAATAAAATTGGAGCGACGGTCATTGCTTTATCTTCATCCTTAAATAAAGAAGAAACAAATAACCCCATGCCGGTTGCAGAAAAAGACGTTAAAAAGGTGGTAATATATATCTCAATAATAGGATGAAGGAACACTCCTTTGTCAGGAAAACCAACTAATAATGCAAACACACTTACAAGTAACGCAGACTGTATCATACATATTAATCCTAGAACCGCAAACTTTGAACTTAGGTATGCCCCAAGCTTCAATCCTGTAAGATGCTCCCTTTTAAGTATTATACGTTCTTTACAAATTTCTTGTATAGAATTGAGAATTCCAATCCAAAAAGCACAGCAGGATAGAGCAAATAAAATTGATTTTGTCATTTCATATTCTTCAAATTGCTTTCCATCTGCCACAAAAGATATTAGTAACGACAATAGGGGAGCTTGCAATAAGAGTAATAACATACGTTGTCGATCGTTCATTAATAACTTCATATATCTACTTATAAGTATTGCTGTCTGTTTCACAGCTGACACCTTTTTGGCCCTTTTATCCTTTACCATTGATGATTTATTGGCAGTAGGTTTCAGCTCTTCATGGAGTCCAGAGTTCTTATATTTAGTGCACCATTTATCTGTTTCGTCTGATAACATATTATAAATGTCAACAAAATTATCAACCTCGAAAAATTCCAGAGCTTGGTCAGGCGAGCCAAAGAAACAAAGGTTACCCCCTTTTCCAAGGAAAACCACTTTATCGCATAGATGGAGATTTAAGGTATTATGTGTTACCAATATAATTGTTTTACCTGAGGAGGTCATATTCTTAAGGGTTCTCATTAGATTTCTTTCTGTACCTGGATCTAGACCAGATGATGGTTCATCTAAAAAGAATAAATTAGGATCAGAGAGAAGTTCTACTGCAATACTAGCACGCTTCCTCTGCCCACCACTTAAGGACTTGATATATGTATCTTCCTTTCCTGTTAATTCAACCATATCAATAACTTCTTGAACTCGGAGCTTTCGCTCATCTATTGCTGTATCATTAGGCATTCGCAGTTTAGCTGTATATTCAAGCATACTTTGAAGAGAAAGGTTGTCGTATACTATGTCTTGTTGTGGAACATAGCCTATAATGCTTTTAAATACACTATAATTGGCATATAAGTCTTCACCGTTGACAATAACTTGTCCTAAAGTAGCCCTATTATATCCACTGATACAATTCATAAATGTTGTTTTACCTGCTCCAGAGCCACCTATGATTGCAACAAACTCACTAGGTTTTATACTCAAACTAATATGATTTGATATATTAAATTTGCGCCCTTTATTCTTAACCGTCTTTACTATGTCAATTGCATCAACCCCAATTCCACCTGTAAAGCAATAATAAGCAATATGCTTAGAAGAAAAAACCAGTTTAGAATTAGTTATCATAATTAAATCTTTTTCTTTTAGCATATGTTTACCAGATATTACATTACCATTTATACTGACACCATTGGTACTATTATTATCAGTAAGATAAAATTTACCGCTTTCATAT
>JAAYTK010000105.1 GCA_012523775.1 Clostridiales bacterium
CTTTGTGGCCGACCAGAAGAATATCCTGAACAATCCTGTTCTGATTACACGGACTCCGGGAGATTCAATCGCCGTCTTTACCAATCTTTCCAGCTATGAGGCCTATGCGGGAAGTTCAACGGATATGGGAACATACAGCTCATCACCAAACGATGTGGTGAGTAATTACTACCTGTTCAACAACGGACCGTGTTTCTATTCGGGAATCGTGTTGTCTGAGGCAGATATAGCCGGCAACGATGATGAGATGAAGCTGTTTGTCAACACACTCATTGCCGCTTACAAGGCTTCCGACAGAGTGGTATCAAGACCTCCCCGTATCGATATTATCGATCCGGTTCCCGTACCGGACCCGGAGGAAGAAGACAGGCCTACGATTATCGTTTCGCCGGAGGATATTGTAGAAGGCAATCTTGTGGTTACATTTGAACTGTCCCGCAGTTCATCCGCTATGGATTTAAGGGTTAAACTCGATGATGTTGAGGAGCCCGAGGGTGATTGGGATGATATTATATATCCGTCGGTATATGGTGTGCTGGGAGATCCCATACTAATAAATAATTCCAATAAGGTATTGTCAAACAACACCTATGGTTTACTGATACCGACAGATATACTGATGGGTACCCATAAGCTGACGCTTCAGGCATTAAACGAAGATGGCAATACAGTAACGGAGAATGTATGGATAAAATTCATCAATCCTCCTGTTGTGACTGTTATTAAGCCGATAGCGGAGGAGAATTCCAAATCGAAATATATCTATGTGGATATTGATTATAATGACCTGGTGGACGACGGACATAATATGAATCAGGCAGCATGGTTGGATATCATATTCAAGGTAGAGGCTGCGATTACGGATGTATACCTTAGGCTGGAATCGGGAGATGAATTATTACCTACTGACAGCTATGAAATCTATGAATATGACGGGGTCATTACATCGGGTCCACTGGATCTTGGTAATACCCATTCGGGTAATAGTGAATATGCACTCAGGCTACCCATGTCCTTTATGACCAACAGAAATATCAGGGAATTTAAGATTATAGCCGAGGATTTGAACGGACAGGCAGGCAGTGATACCTTTACACTGCTTAGACGAAGTTTGTTCCCGCTGGATTAACAGGAGACTGACTATGAAGAATATACTTAATAAAATCAGGGCTCATCCCCTATATAAAAAAACAGTAAACAGAGAGACAATCAGCTATTGTATCTTTGGTGTACTGACTACAATTGTTAACTTTATCAGCTATGAGGGACTATACAGGCTGAGAATCCCCAATCTTACGGCCAATTGGATGGCATGGGTTATAGCTGTCAGCTTTGCCTATGTTGTCAATAAATGGAGTGTCTTTCGCTCCAGAAGCAGTACGATTAAGGTGGAACTTGCTAAAATAATGAAATTTTATGCAGCAAGACTCCTGTCTCTGGGAGTCGAGCAGTTGGGGATGTATGTATTTGTAGAGCTCCTCGGAATCAATCGTTGGCTGATAAAGGCCAGCCTATCGATTATTGTGATTATACTTAATTATATTTTTAGCAAACTTTATATTTTTCAGAAGGATAATGAGGCATAAGAGTACATTGTGCAAAATTAACAATTATTATATAAAATGACCTAAAGTATTGACATAAAAATGAAAAAAAAGTATACTGTAAGGACCTTTATACTATATAATTATATAAATATACAAAATACGTATTAATTTTACACTACTTAATAATTATCATCAAGTATATGGAATATGGAGGCAATATGGATTTCCGACATAAGAAAAAAAGACTTGGCGATATGTTGATAGAAGAAGGAGTAATATCACGGGAGCAGCTTGAACAAGCTTTAAGTATACAGCAAAAACAGCATCAAAGACTAGGTGTTATCTTAGTAGACCTAGGATTTACTGATGAGGTAACCATTGCTAAGCTGCTACAGCAGCAGCTTAACTTAGACTACATACAGCTCTCGGGTATATTTATTGACCCCTTAATTGTAGGTCTTGTGAACGAGCAGTTATTAAGGAAGCATATTGTAATTCCTTTCGAATTCAGTAAAAATGACAGAAAAACCCTAAGGGTTGCTATGGCAGACCCCTTGGATTTAAATGCGATAGACGACCTTACTTATATTACTAATTATAAGATTGAAGCAGTTATAGCAACACCCAGAGATATAGCCGCGACCATAGACCGCTATTATGGAAGTGCCGAGGCTAAGGCTGTTGCGGACAGATATAGTAAGGAGAAGGAACAGCAGGAAAAAGAAGATGAGGAGCAGCTTTCCTCTGATTCGGTCAATTCATCTCCCATAGTCTTATTGGTAAAAACGACTATCGAGCAGGCCATACGTCAACGGGCCAGCGATATACATATTGAACCCTTCGAAAAACAGGTCAGGGTTCGTTATAGGGTAGACGGTTCGCTTTATGAGATTATGATGTATAACAAGGATTTGCTCCCTGCCATCGTAGCCAGAATCAAGATTATCAGCGGTATGGACATATCCGAAAAGAGAACACCGCAGGACGGCAGAATCACAATGGTTGTTGACCGACTGGAATACGACATCCGTGTATCCTCATTGCCGACGGTACATGGTGAAAAGATTGTTATGCGTATTAACACCAAGAAGAATCTTATGAAGTCAAAGAAGGACCTGGGCTTGTCCAAGGAGGATATGATTAAGTTTGACTCGATTCTTAAGAAACCTCACGGAATTATCCTGGTATCGGGTCCTACCGGAAGCGGAAAATCAACCACCCTATATACTGCACTTAGTGAGATAAATACCAAGGATGTAAATATAGTCACAATCGAGGATCCGGTCGAGGCAACAATCGACGGAATCAATCAGATACAGGTAAATCCAAAGGCAAAGCTTACCTTTGCCTCGGCTCTGAGGTCGATCCTTCGTCAGGACCCTAACATCATAATGATCGGTGAGATTCGTGACGGAGAGACTGCTGAGATTGCCGTAAGGGCATCTATTACGGGACATCTAGTTGTCAGCACGATACATACCAACAGCGCGGCAAGCTCGGTTACAAGGCTCTTAGATATGGGTATAGAAGCATACTTATTGGCAGATTCCCTGGTAGGAGTAATCGCACAGCGTCTTATTAGGAGGCTTTGTAACAAGTGTAAGAAGGCACATAAGGCCACCGAGAGCGAGAAGAAGCTGCTTGGGGTAGATGCAGATAAAGACCTGGATATATACGAGCCTGTGGGTTGCCCTCTGTGTAATAACACAGGATATCTGGGCAGAACCGGTGTATATGAAGTCATGGCTATAACACCTGAGATAAAGCAAATCATCAGTAATAACGGAAGCAGCTTTGAAATTCAGGAGGCAGCAGTAAAGGAAGGGATGAATACCCTTAAGATGAGTGCGGTTCGATATGTTCTTGAAGGGGTTACATCCATAACCGAGCTAAATAAGATTATATACGAAGAATAGAATATTTTATTGAAAATGCTTTATACGAGAAACGGAGGAAATTATGCCTGTTTATTCCTACGTCGCAATAAATAAACAAGGGAAAGAGAAAAAGGGTTCCTTTGAGGCGGATTCAATTGAAGATGTGAGAAAAATGCTAAGGCTGGAGGGAAGTATCCCACTTCAGGTTTATGAGCAAAGCGCAATAAATAAGGATCTTAGTTTTTCGCTAGGTAAGCCTGTAAAGATTAGGGAGCTGAGTGTGTTCTGCAGACAGATAGGCAGTCTTTTGTCGGCAGGAGTGGTAATTATACAGGCACTGGGCATGCTTTCCAAGAACACAGAGAATAAGCGTTTCGCCAAGGTAATAAAGAAGGTTCAGCAATCGGTTGAAAAGGGTGAGACTCTGGCAGACTCCATGATGGAGCATAAGAATATATTTACCTCATTCATGATTCATATGATTAAGGCCGGAGAAGCATCCGGTAATCTGGACTCCGCCTTCGTAAGACTGGCAGATCATTTTGACAATGAGGCGGCTACGAAATCCAAAGTTAAGAAGGCAATGATATATCCGATTGCAATACTGGTCGTAATGGTTGGTGTTATATTTGTAATGATGCTATTCGTCGTTCCGAATTTCTCAGAAATGTTTGCAGGAATGGGAACGGATCTTCCTAAGATAACACAGATGATAATAAACATGAGTAATTATTTTACTAAGCGGTGGTATCTGATTATCGGAGTTGTTATTCTGATAATCGTAGCATTACAGATGTTCAGTAAATCAGAGACTGGAAAGATGATATTCGGACGGTTGGCTCTGACCATGCCCCTGTTCGGTAAGCTGACAGTCAAATCCTCTACCGCAAGATTTGCCAGGACCATCAGTACCCTTATATCAACTGGTGTACCCATGATGGAGGCATTGGACATCACATCGAGAACCATAGACAATACAATTATTAAGAAGGCCATACTCAGCGTAAAGGATGATGTATCAAAGGGCTCATCCCTATCCGCCCCCATAGCCTCAGTAAAGGTGTTCCCCGATTTGGTAAGTGATATGATAGCCATCGGTGAGGAAACCGGTGATTTGGACGGCATGCTGGTCAACCTGGCCAACTATTATGACGAAGAGGTTAAGGTGGCGACCGACTCATTACTGGAGATTATGCAACCTCTTATAATCGTAGTTATGGCTGCCATAGTAGGAGTCTTTGTGGCTGCTATGATGTCGCCGATAATGAAGATGTATAAGATGCTCGATACCATTTAATTCACATGAATAATATATTATTGCCGCGAGGCATTAATAATTATTAATAAATAAAATTCATATAAAGTGAGGGAGATTTTATGAAAAAGGTAAGGCGAATTAATAACGAGGGATTTTCATTGGTAGAGCTTATTATTGTAATAGCAATAATGGCAATACTGGCAGCAGCATTGGCACCACAGCTAATAAAGTATATTGACAACTCCAGAAAGAGTACAGACGTAAGTACAGGACAGTCAATAGCAACATCAGTAAGTGTGGCTTTGACAGATGAGGCGGCTTATAATGCAGCATTTGCAAATGCTACTACTGCAGGATATGCTTATTGGATTAAGGATTGTACTGCTAGTTCTTCTGAAGATTTTCGAAAAAAAGTAGGAGAGATAATAGGCGCCACACCTCCAACCCCTAAGTACAGAGGTACTGGAACTAACCCTTTTGATGACTTTGCTATAGTAATTAAGAAGGATGCCTCTAATAATTTGTCATTTGCGATTTATCCGGCTACAAAAAATGCAAGTGGATACACAGTAGTAGATGCTGATATGGTATACCCCACTGTCGGAGATAATTATAAAAACTAATATGACAGTACATACACTATTTAATATTTAATCTCCAGGCATTGTAGCCCGTAGGCTACAATGCCTATGGTAGCTTGTACAAGTAAATCCACAGGAGGATAAGATGTTTAACAAGGTAGTAAGCATTGAATTTGGA
>JAAYTK010000106.1 GCA_012523775.1 Clostridiales bacterium
GGACAATTATATCATGGGTTTAACCTAGCCGATTGATATTAAATATATAAAATTTAAAGAAAGGAAAGTATAAATCTTAGTATCTAAAGATATTATACGAGGAGGTAACTAATATGAAGCGGTTGATTACTTTTATATTTATTATTGTATTATCATTTATTTTGTTTATTGGTTGTGATAAATCGCAGAAAAATTTAGATGCCTTTAAAACAGAAAACGACAATTTAAGGGCACAGCTAGAGCAGTGGGAAAGTGATTGCTCTACTCTATCAAATGAAAATGATAAGCTTAAATCCGATTATGATAAGTTACAGGTAGGTTTTGATGAACTTAAACTTGATTATGATAATCTGAGGGTAAATACGGCTGAATGGTTACAGCTTACAGATGATCAGAAAGCTGAACAGCTTGCACAAGCAGAAACAAATCGTATTAAAGCAGAGGAAGAGTTAA
Source organism: Clostridiales bacterium (assembly GCA_012523775.1). Classification (GTDB taxonomy): domain Bacteria; phylum Bacillota; class Clostridia; order Lachnospirales; family Lachnospiraceae; genus Mobilitalea. The sequence goes on from JAAYTK010000106.1 coordinate 454, forward strand.
GGATAGCCGAAGAGGAAAAGGCGGCAGTAGAAGCTGAGGCAAAAGCAGAAGCTGATAAAAAAGCTGCTGAAGAGGCTGATAGAATAGCTGCTGAAGAAAAGAAAGGATATGACACAGGTATTTCATTCGACCAATTAGCCCGTAACCCAGATGATTATATTGGGAAAAAGGTTAAGTTCACCGGTGAAGTACTTCAGGTTTCTGAACTAGGTTCTGAAATACAAATAAGGTTAGCGACAAAGGAGAGTAGCTGGAGCGGATATAATGATGATGTTGTCTATATATTCTTTGATAAATCCTTAATTAAAAGTAGAATACTTGACAATGATATCATAACTATTTACGGTGTTGCAGAAGGTTTACATTCCTATACGACAGTTATGGGTGCTGAAATAACATTACCACTTATACAGGTCGATAAGGTAGACATGCCATAAATTAAATCAAAGTATATAACACATTCTAGTTGCATACAGCCATATTTTCCTATACAGAACCTATGAACTATTAATTATTACGGCACAAAAGGATATAAGTTGTGTTAGATAAAATAGCGCGGAGTAAATGGAAGAGTTACCACTAAGCATCATGACGGCTTCACAGTGACAGTATATGTAGATGGTAAAAATTATGGGTTATAGAATAAGATTAAGAAAACTTTTGTCGAATTGGTATTTATATTATCTGTATAGTATATTATTATTGGCATATCCCTAGGAGCCCTGCATAGCGTTAATGTTGTGTGGGGTTTCTTTTTGTTTACAAATTATACCTAATTAGTTATAATGCTTATGTAATTTATTGAGCAATACAAAGGAGGAATATTATGAAATTTGCAGATTTTATAAGAAAATTGGCTATTGTAGTGTTTGCTATTGCTGTTATAGGCGCTTTTCCATTAGCTAAAATGCTAAGTACGACAGGAGGTGAAACCAATATTATTGTATACATAAGCTCTTTGATAGGTCTATGGCTTTCATCTGGTATAGGATGTATTTTTTTATATGGGCTAGGTGAAATTCTTGAATACTTATACTTAATCAACAGGAAAATGCCTAGTGCAGTCGATAAAAGTAATTCAAATAGCATATATACTACTCATGGCAATACATGGACTGCTCCTGACTTTTCTGGGAAAGTGAATAAGCAAGATAAAAGTAATTGGAAGTGTGCAAACTGCGGAAAGACTAATTTAGGATATGTAGGCACCTGTGGATGTGGTACTAGCAAAAATAATCAATAGCAGATATGGAAATTATATCATAGTGTAAAATAATCTGCATAATAATCTACTTTTTTCAATTGAGGTTTTCTTCAAAAACGCTGTGTAGAAGCCTTATAGGTTTGACAAGTCTATTTTTAAGGATTAGAATATAAGTAAGATCATATAGTTCAATTAAGACCTCAATTAGTAAGGTGTTTGGCAAATAGTCAAAACAAAATTAATTGGGGTTTTATATTGAACGATAAAATCACAATGTAATGTACATTGAAAATTGAATATGGTAACCGCCGCTGCACTTCGGGGGATGCGGAAATTCCGTGAAAAAGTGCTATTGGACCTATGACCTGAAGGTATCATAGGGGATGGCAACCGACAGCAATTAATAAAAAACACAATATAGTATAAGTTAATTATAACATAGGAACCACCATCAACAAACAACAGAAAGTTTAGGTAACTATCAACCTTTTTAATCAGGAGGTAGCGCATTTGAAGATTTATAAATTTGAGGATTATAGGGATTATAAAAC
>JAAYTK010000017.1 GCA_012523775.1 Clostridiales bacterium
AACAATTCCCTCATCTACTATGGTGGGCTTCTCTGTGGACATGATTTTGGCTATTTGCTCAGTCGATACCTTGGCGAACTCATCTGCAATCCTCTTGGCAAGATAGGGATTGGGATAATTCACCCTAATCTCCAATATTCTTGTATTGGCCGGATTAGCTACGGATACTCCTTCTACCATCTCCTCATAGGTCGTATTGATGTATAGATTCTCGATTACCTGATTTACGACAGGCCTGCTCTTAATCAGCACTATATAGTCCTGGGTAAGCTGTGTGCCTATCTGGATATCTGCCAAGCTTGTTATGGATGTGGACTTACTAAGTATGTACAATTGAGTCTTTGATGTATAGATAGGAGTAATCATGAATTTACTGTATAGGCCTACTGCCATAGCTATGACGGCACCGGACAATATAATAATCCATAATCGTGATTTTATCAGATAGAACAATTCCTTTAAGTCGATTTCTACTTCTTCATTCGCATACTTTTCCATATAGGCTCCTTTATATGTATATATTCTCAATTACTTTCGCCGTATTCTCAGAAAATATCTTCCTAACCGTCTCATCATCGGATTTCCTAAGTAAATGCTTGGCAGCCGTCTGCATGATAGGCACTCTTATTCTGTCGCTATGGCAGTCACTGCCAATAAAATGAACCAAACCCCTCTTAATCAGCTTTCTATTATATGAAGCCTCGAGATTCATAAAGCCACCCATAATACTGCCGCAGTTCATCTGGATATAGCAGCCCATATTGATCAGCTCTTCTATCTTATCCGGCTTCTTATGTATATGATAATACCTCTCCACATGAGCAAGAATCGGTATATATCCGTGGTATATGAGCTTATTTATACCCTGGCACATGGATCTAAAGGAGCTTCCATATATGAATTCAATTAGTACATATCTGCTTCCAGCCAGTGTAAGAGCTTCTCCTGATTTTAGTAGGTCTATCACAGATTCACTATAGCTTATCTCATTGCCTAGGTATAGCCTAAAGCCCTTATTAATCCTATGAGCCTCCTGACAGACCTTATTCATTATATCCTTAAGGCACTCTACTGTAGGATTATCTCCACCGGGTTCATAATGAGGCGTAGCGATAATCGATGTAATATGCTCTCTTTCCGCCATTTTAAGCATCTCTATGGTCTGCTCCATGGTATCCGGTCCGTCATCAACCCCCGGCAATATGTGTGAATGAATATCTATATAATTGCTTTCTAGGCTCATATTATCATTCCTATTTTGCTAATATCTGATTTTTCATGTATTTTATTAAAGGAAGCAATGCAATTGCCAGTAACAGCCCTATCATACCTATATATACGAATACTGTGGTACTAAGCCTTAGGTATTCATTCATGAGTTCATGATAGTAATCCGGGCTTATGTTGAGCTTACTATAGCCTCCGGTGACTACTAGGTAGAGAGCTGATATCAATGTCAATAAGGATGAAGACAATAATGCATAGACGATATATCGAAGTCCCCTGTATCTATATCGATACATCCTTATAAGCATATATGATAGGACACCTATTAGTATCAATAGAATTGGTATCAAAATCACCATAATCCTATTATAATCTGCCTTGATACTCATAAGATGGTCTACAAATGTCAGCTCCACCTTATTCTTATATGTTTTATTTACTGTATCAGAGATTGTATCAATCTCATCTGTTACTTTGCTATATTGCTCGATTTCCTCCTTATCAATGCATTGATTGGTGAATTCTATTATACGGGCTTTTATTTCTTCATTAAGGGAATAGCTAGTGGTACCACTCTCTCCCATGGTCTCAATGATATAATTCATACCATCGATATGTACTCGATCAGAGCTAATGATATCGGATAATACTGTCCTAGGAAGACCTGCCTTAGATAGTATTGCCTCCACTCCTTGATTTACATCGATATATACCCTAGCGTAATAATTGTTTTCGTTAATGCTGTTCGTAATGCTTCTGCTGTTAAATACTCCGATTCCAAGTCCGGCACACAAGAACAATATACTGAATAAGAGCGTAAGGTGAATTGCATATAGACTACTTAGCAATCGCTTGATTTTGCTAGGTCTGCTGTAGCTACGTCTATTGCTTTTATGCTTATAGGCAGTGGCTATAAGTATACATATTAAAGTAAGACTTCCTAAGCCCATCATTATATACAAGATCTTCCTCAGATTATCAGCTAACTGCTTGCTAATCTCTTCATCATGACTATAATTATCATCCGGAATCATTGATGGATCAGACCAACTATTCGGGTTGCTAGTGAGGCTTTCGTATGTATAGCTGTCCGGGTCCTTGTCCTGGCTGTTGCCGTGGCTTTCGTATGTATCGCTGCCCAGATCCTTGTCCTGACTGTTGTCCGAATTGTCATCCGGCTTCTTATTGAGCTTGCTTTCTGGATTGTAGCCCTGATTGTTGTCTGGGTTGTCAGGGCTTTTCTCTCTTAGATCCAATGAGCTACTATTGATTACCTTATCTGCTCTTGCTGCTGTGCTACTATTGCTTATGTCGTCTCTTGCAGCTAAGCTGCTATTACTATTCAAGCTGTTTATGCTATTTATACCGTCTCTTCTATCCGATAAATCATCTGCATCTATGTCATTCGATGTATTTTCTTCCTTCTCCTCGTTGCTTGCATCAGAATTATCCCTGGTATCTTCTGTGTCAGAAACGTTCATACCGCCACCCAATGACGGTATATAGCTCTCCATATCAGAGATGTCCTTACCCACGGATTCCAATATCTCCTTGACAGTTTCCTCTGCATTTGCCTCCGTGCTTACTTCCCAATGCTCTCCATGGCTTATCAAATCCTCTATAGGCTTCAGATATCCGTCTTTGATACCCAGCTCTATATTGGCATAAGCAATCTGAATAATCAGATCCTTATCCCCGGCTGTTATATCGATATTATCCTGCTTAAGATAGGTGACCAGCTGGTCGACATATGTCTGATCTACCTTGTAGCTCTTGCCTTTATACTCATATACCTCTTGGGTCGCCTCTATTATGGCCTGTTCATTCTCATTGATATTCCCAGCATATACCGTATCAACCACAAAGAAACTAAATATTATGGCAGCAAGAAAAAGCACTAATTTCTTCATTATAACTCCTATAACGTACACCAAAGGATTTTCCGATTACCGAAAAATCCTTTGGTGCACTTTATTCTTTTGATTAGTTGTTATTTATAAGTAAAGGAAAATGTCAAATCATTTGTAGACGGAGCTGGGGTAATTTTAATGCTTCTTGCATCCAGCTTCTGAACGGTAAAGGTTTGGCTACTTCCCTGTAATGTAACAGACTTAGCATTCGGATTAACTGTTACATCATAGGATCTACCCGATAATAAACCATTCATGAATTCAACCTTCTTTGTAAGCTCTCCCGCTGTACCACTCACTCTGACCTCCATACCACCATAGGTCTTAGTCGTATTCGTCGTTGCTTTCCATGTTTCTACTGTTTCAGCTTCATCGTCTAAGAAACCAATCAGTTCATTTATTATCTCTGATCCTATTGTAAATTCCATACCAAGATACTTAACCGTTACGGAGGCTACCTGATTTAGATCCTTTTCAAGTCTATATTCACCGGGCTGTGGAGAAGGCGTAGGTTTGGGAGTACCGCCACCACCGCCGGATGGAGCTTGTGTGGGTACAGGTGTACCGGCTACTGTCTCTTCCTCACCATCAATATCAACCTTAATATCTACATTACTCTTAATCGTAGGAACTACATCCTTATTCGCCGCCTTGATTGTGGTACCCTCACCACCGGGAAGGACCTCCAGATCAAACTTAGCGTTACTGATAAGATTAAGGGGAACACTGGTCTTTATCTTTATATTCGGAGCATTTACTACTACAGCTGTCCCCTCATCGGAATTGCCTGTAAGCTCTATGTCTGCTTCCTTATTAATGACTATTTCCTCAATAATACCGTTATTTTTGATTCTCAGTACGACCTTATCCTCATTTACCTCTATAGAAGCGGAAGCAAAGGAAGCGATTTCTATACCGATATCTTTATCTAAAATCTTAAGCAGATTGCCGACTGCTCTCTCGTACCATGTATCGCCTTTAATCTGTTTAATCTCGATGGACTTGAATACACCATAGTTTTTAACATCAGCATTCGGAGCATCGACGACTAATGTCTGATTCAGATACTTACCGGCTCTAATGCTAAACTCAAGCTCCTCATCTGTCTTAATTGTAATTAATTCAGCGCCGCTTCCTACTAAATCATCAAGCTCCTTCTGATTTGTTACAGTTCCCTCCTTGTCAACCACCATGATTGTTACAGAATCGGATTTACCGCTCATGGTTGTTCCGGTAATTGTTACCTTGCCTTCCTTTAATGCTGTGAATTTACCCAGCGAGTCAGGCTTAGCTATGGATGCATCACTGGTTGTCCAAGTGGTCTTGTCATTAGAAGATTTCGGTCCCAGCACGCGATTAAGATCGTATTCCTGACCCCTATTCAATGCACTGATCTTATTGCTGATTCTAAAGACTGTCGCAGGTTCTCTTACGGTAACCTTGCAGCTAACTCTATACTCAGCCTTAGGTGCGGTTATAATACATGCAATATCTACAACGCCCTTACTCCTGGCAGTTACGATACCTCTATTATCGACCGTAGCTATCTTCTCGTTGCTGCTTGTCCACTTATATTTTGATTTTGCAATCTTGTTGTTAATGTTTAGATTGTATTTTTTGCCAATTAAGATGTTACGCGTTGTCTTTGAAATAGTCGGTTTTGTTGCTGCTTGGGCTATGTTTGATGATAGATCATTTACAGCAACCATAGTGGTAAGTGCAATCATCACTGCCACCAGCAAGATTGAAAGTATACCCTTCATTTTTCTTGATCCTTTGTTTTCCATTATTACTTCCTCCCAATTATATAATATACACTGCCATGAAACATATTATAATCCTCAGAGTAAATGGTGTTATACGAGGCATGGCTTCCCCGCTATCATTATGACTTTTATAGATACAATCAACTCCTTTAGATACTATGATTGAAATTATTAATAGCTAAAGGAACTGATTGTTGTCTACACTATGAGATACCATACTTTACTGACTCTTTAATAATAAACCCGGCTGACATCTGACATAAAATAATACTCAAAAAATTGGTCATTAGTTTAGTTGATTAACTCGGCAAAGCAGTAATTTATTCAATAATAATATAATATATTGCTTATGTCAAGGTATAAAGTCCCATTTATTAAAACTTTATGATTCATTTATGATAATGTCCTAGTGTACCACAAATGATTATGTCCCATATGGAATCTATGTTGTATAATAGAACCTCATGACTAAGAGATGAGGTGAACATAATTAGAAAGGTAATACTCACAATGGATGAAAATCACAAATATGAAATCATTAAGAAACTAGTTGATTCAAATGGCAATAAAAAAACCGCTGCTCTTAAAATCGGGTGTTCAGATCGCCATATCAACCGTTTGATCAAGGGTTACAATGAAAAGGGCAAGGCTTTCTTTGTTCATGGTAACCGTGGTAGGCAACCAGCCATTACTCTTCCAACAGATACAAAGCAGTTGATCCTAGACTTATATCGTACTAAGTACTACGAGTGCAACCTAACTCATTATTCAGAATTACTTACAGAAAATGAGAACATCAAGGTGTCTGTCAGCACTATTGCTTCTATACTTCGAAAGGAATATATCCTTTCCCCAAAAGCTAATCGAGCTACTAAAAAGGCTGTTAAAAAGGAGCTAAAGGCCCTTCAGTCTAAGACTAAATCTAAAAAGAAGGTAGCTATCATTCAAAGCTCTATTCTTGATCTGGAAGACTCTCATCCAAGGCGTCCCAGA
>JAAYTK010000018.1 GCA_012523775.1 Clostridiales bacterium
TAATATCATTGAATAGCTATGTTATTTCTCATATAATAGAAACATGTATATTAACAGTTATTGGTATGATTTAAAGATATAATCAATTTTATTGAATGGGTGGTGGAAATTTTGACTAATTGTAGAGAGTATGGATGTTTACCGTTTCGGGCAATAGTTGTTCACGGTGGTCCAGGAGCACCGGGTTGTTGTGCCGGTATATGTCGAGGGTTAGCCGATAATTATGGAATACTAGAATATTTACAAACCAAGAACACAATTGATGGGCTATTAGAGGAATTGCAGGGAATTATTCTTTATTATCAATTAAAAAATACTATTTTAATAGGCCATTCCTGGGGTGCATGGTTATCCTATATTTTTGCTGCAAAATATCCACAGTATGTCAGTAAATTGATTATGGTAAGTTGTGGTCCGTTTGAAGCAAGTTATTATCCTCAACTCGTTGAAAGAAGAAGTGCTAAGAATATGTCGAAAGAACAAGAAGAAGATATAAGAGCGGCAAATTTATACACTGACGATTTTAAATTTGATCCCGATCATTATTGCTTATTACCGAACATAAAGAGAGACATGATTGCCTTTAATGAAGTGCAATTTAAATTATTAATGGATGAAGTGGTTCCAATGCGTGCAAGCGGTAAGCTGTTGGATTTATCTAAAGACATTAGATGTCCTGTTGTAGCGATTCATGGCAAAAACGACCCTCATCCGTGGGAAGGCGTAAAGGAACCATTAGAAAATCGATTGAATGAATTTAAAATGTATTTAATTGATAAATGTGGACATGATCCTTGGAAAGAATATTATGCTAAAGATGAATTTTTTACTATTCTCAAAAATGAAATAGAAAATACTTAAAGGATTTAGTACCATAAACCATATATAATTAGAAATGAGTTGATAAGATGAATGGTTTTCAAATGTACTTAAATAGTATTGACGATCCGAACAAAAGGGAACGAATGAAAAGCATCCTGAGTTATATAAAAAAGACGTTTCCTCAGCTTAAAGAAGAAATAAAGTGGAATCAGCCAATGTTCACTGATCATGGAACATTTATTATTGGTTTTAGTATTGCTAAGCCTCACATAGCTGTGGCACCTGATTCAGAAGTTATATATCATTTTGAAAAAGAAATTGAGGAAGCCGGATATTCCCACACAAAAGGGCTGTTTAGAATCAAATGGACCGATAAAGTGGATTATGATTTGTTACGTAAAATTATTGCTTATACTGTAGAGGACAAAAAGGACACAGAAAAATTTTGGAGATAAAGGATGTGTTTATATGGCAGAATTGAAAACCAAGCAGCATGATGGAGATGTTTATGAATTTATCAATACCTATGCAAATACAGAGCAAAAACGCAAGGATAGTTTAGAGCTTGTGAAGTTGATGCATAAGGTTACGGGATATCCGCGCAAGATGTGGGGCCCTTCAATGATTGGCTTCGGTAGCTATCATTATAAATCCGAACGTAGCAAACAAGAAGGAGATTGGCCATTAGTGGCATTTTCTCCACGCAAAGCAGCGATCTCATTATATGTATATTCGGGGGACCCGGAGCATGAGTATCTGTTGAAAGAATTAGGGAAGTTTACAATGGGGAAGGCTTGCATATATATTAAGAAGTTGTCAGACATCAACTTAGATGCACTTGAAAGGATAATTCGTTTTACTATTCAACATATCAAAGGGTAATTTTGTGGAAAGAAACAGGTGGTAATATACAGTTTAAGTATATTTATTAAATGGACAGCATAAATATTGAGAAAATAAATTATTCTAATTCACTAGAATCTTTATATAAGCACGTAATTAAAACGTATCCTAATAATATTTGAAAAATAGGAATATAATCTGTGCCATATAAAATTAATGTAAATATTTCTATGTTGAGTAGTGCGATATAATAAGACAATGAGAAGAACAGTGAAGGCAAACCTAATATAATTATTCTAGGTATATCAATTTTCCATTTACCGGATTTTTTTCTTTCAGCAGTTAATCGGTCCAGCCCAAAAAGTAAACCAATAATAATATTGAGAACAAAAGGTATTGTAATTAAGCAAATATAACTAAATGCGGTTCCAAATGTTCTCATGTACATATAATCAAGCTTTTCGATAGTATATTCCTTTATAAATAATATCAAGGTAAATAAAAGAATGAAAATGCAATACTTTAGTAATGTTTTTTTTCTCATTATTAAATCTCCCTTAAAATAAATTTTGAATAAGCAGAATCACAGATTTTATTATGGTATAGGTTCTTTTCCGGTAGAAGAAATAATGTAATTATTACCTAAAAGAACCTTATGTTATTTTTCACATACAAACATAATTATATTATATTGAAATGTTTAAATATGTCAATACCGTGAGACAAGAGAACTAATATTTTTTAGGATGAGTTAAGATCGGAGAAGATTTGTTAATATAGTTCGTCAATTTTATTATTTGACAGAGATTCCATATGGAGTATAATAGATTTACTGGGTAATATTAACATGACTACCGGAATGACAGGTGTGGTAAGGCGACTATAAGGTAGTTTTTTTGGTTTATGGAATTAAGCCGGAGATTTTTGAATGAACATTAATGAATCTATAGAGAAGATAAAAACTGAGATAATCTCCATCCTCGAAGATAATAAACCGACTATTTATCTATTTGGCTCTATTGCACTTAATGATTTTAAGCTCGGTTGGAGTGATATTGACATACTTGTTCTAACCGATAGTGAAATCACAGAACAACAGGCAGAAACTCTTGTCGGGCTTCGTCAGGCTTTAGCAGAGCGATATCCCAATAACCATTATTTTAGACTGTTTGAGGGCGGAATGCTTTCAATAGATGCATTCTTACATAATAAAAAAGAAAGAACAGTCTATTGGGGAATGAGTGGGCAAAGAATAACCGACAGTTATGAAATGGATAGCTTTGGTATGGCAGAACTGCACGACAGCGGAATCCTACTGTATGGAAAGGATATTCGAAGTAACATGACCTATTCCGCATATTCTCAGATGCTTGATGATACCGATTGTTTATGCATGACTGTTGATCTTTTATAATAGGACAGGTATCGAAGCCACATATTACGTAGTTGAGGGTATTTACAATGATAAACTATGATAAAATTATAAAATACTGGGATAAGGTATTTAGAGAAACCCAAAAAGGTCCTATTAAAGCGGCTAGTGTAGGACAAAATGATCTGGATAAGGCATTAGACTGGCTTTGTCATGACTCGGATTCCATACTTGATTTTGGCTGTGGCAATGGTGTCATGTTGTTTAAGTGTTGTCTAAGAGGAACAAAAATTCATAGAGGAATTGATATTTCAGAGGAAGGGATTAAATTTGCCAAAGAGATTCAAAAGTTAAGCGAGAAAGAGGGTTTTACTTTTACCTTAGGGGAAGTGGAAGAGCTGGAGACCATAGCCGATGGAACCTTTGATGGAGTTATTCTATCTAATATAATTGATAATTTATTTCCACAAGATACTATTAAAGTGTTAACAGAAGTAAAACGCATTCTTAAAATTGGTGGTAAGGTATTGATAAAATTAAATCCTTTCCTTACAGATGCTCAAATTAAGGAATGGAATATAAAGATTATTGAAATGAACTTTTTAGATGATGGATTATACTTATGGAATCAGACTACCGAAGAATGGACCAGCTTATTAGAAAATTATTTTAGAATTCTGGAATATAAGGAAATTTATTATCCCGAATATGATCAATATAATAGATTGTTTTTAGTTTGTAATGATAAGAAGTAATAGAATACCGGTCTTCAATAATATCAGGAGGAAAGTGAATGCAAGAGATTTACAAGATTGAAAGGGTCAAAGACCCTGAAGAAAAGGGTATATGTTAAAAATTTTGGGATAGGAACCAAACTGATGAAACGTATACTTTCTTCACTTAAAGAGCAAGGATACAAGCAGACATATTTGGCAGTACAAAAGATGAATTATGCTGTTCGTATGTATAAAAAAGTCGGTTTTGACATCGTATATGAAAATGAAGATGAATATATTATGATATGCAAGCTATAATTAAAATTTAGTATTTAAGAATGAACTGTGGTAGGGTTTAAGCCCTGCCCCTTTTGTTATTTATATAATTCCTTAACTCGGAGGGTTTATTTAAGCCGAAAATAAATCAAAATTAATAATTATTTTGCAATGTTATTATTATTAGTATATTATGATATTAACAAAATATAACTAACGAGGGAGGTTATAAAATGAACGGATTTAGGACGATAAACTCCCGTAGGCTTTCTATTGCAGGATTCTCATTTCTATTTGCCTATATTCTGTCATTCCAGTTTGAGGGACAGGTACTGTACAGTCTGCTAAATATGTATGGAGTAAATACCGACCGCTATATACTGGCTGGGATTATCTCGCATTTTATTGGGCTTTTCACCTGTGGAATGATTGTCAGGTCTCAGGTGACCGCCAAAAACATGATTCTCGGAGGTATGAGCTTATGCCTGGCTACCACCATCCCTTTCTTTTTTCCTTTCCCTGTTCTATGGATGGGAGGGCTGATTGTAAGCGGATACGCCAGTGGAATTACTGTGGCGGCATGGGGATATTTTCTCAAAGCATATACGCTCAAGAATGAACGTATTAAGTCCTGCGCAGATGTTCTGATTTATTCCAATCTGTTGATGATTGCAGTCAATGTAGTTGCCATGAATAGGTCACCGTTTATCGGGTTAAGCCTTGCTATGCTTTGCCTTGTGATTGGTATGGGATTCATTTGGATGTTACCGGTAGAGCGGGAGAATAAGCAGAATAAAACATTAATAAACAAGACGCATAGTGGAATTAAAAACCCACTTATATTGCTGTGTCTCTTTATCTTTATCATAACAATTAATTCAGGACTAATGTATCAGGTCTTCAACCCTGCTTTTGAAAATCTAACGGGGCTGGTGAGTTGGTATTGGGCCGTTCCTTATATAGTGGCGCTTGCAATTATGCGCAATCTACCTACGAAAGCAAAGCGTTCCAGAATTCTGTATATCGGAATGTCAATGATTATTGGCGCGTTCATAGGTTTTATGCTACTGGGGCGAAACACTTCTGACTATCTAATTGTGGATACATTGATGCTAGGTGCATGCGGTATATTTGATCTGTTTTGGTGGAGCATCTTAGGAGAGATGCTGGATCATAGCGACAACCCTGCACAAACCTTTGGTATAGGTCTTTCTGCCAATGTGTTCGGGGTCCTTTGCGGAGGGGTCCTGGGAATAGCTGTGACATCAATAAAGGTTCACAGTGCGGAGGTTGCGGTTATTGCCCTTACTGTTGTTTGCGTTACACTGGTCATGCTACCGCCACTGAACCGTCAGCTTGTTTTACTGCTTAAAAGTCATGCCTACCTTGCCACTTATGACAATATGAGCCAATCGCAGCAGACGGACATAGTCCGCCAAATTAAGACTCTTGATCCGCTTACTGTCCGGGAGCAGGAGGTATTGAAGCTAATCCTTTCAGGTAAATCGAACCGAATAATTGCCGAGGATTTATTTATCAGTGTGAGTACTGTAAAAACACATGCAAGAAACATTTTTTCTAAATATGATGTAGGCAGTCGAGCAGAGCTCATCAGTACTCTGCTAAAGAATCAAACGGTTGAATGATATGTATTGGTTTCTGTATAATCTGCTTTACCTTTTACCGGCTAAGACGTATGATATGGAATGTCCGTAGTTCGCATTAAGATAAAGGAAGGTGAAAATGTGAATAATAAAAGACTGTTTCGTGGTCGCATAATATGGGCATGGTTTATCCTTTTTTCCGCTTTATTCAGTCTGGTTATTGCCTTTTTATCGGGCAGTCTGCAGTTTAAGCGGACAATAGGTACCGACGCACAGCTTAACGAGTTTATGGCGTATATGGATAAGCGTATTCCGAATCTGATGAGGTCGTATGAAATACCGGGCTGTAGCATCGCTCTTGTGAAGGAACGCGAAATCGTTTGGACACAGGCGTATGGTTATGCGGATGTGGAAAGCAGTAGGATGCTGACAGTAGATACACCTATGAGTGTACAATCTATTACTAAATCAGTTACTGCTTGGGGAATAATGAGGCTTGTGGAAAAGGGCGTGATAGATTTGGATGCTTCGGCATCTCAGTATTTAAAGAGCTGGAAATTTCCGCAGTCGGACCACACGGTAGAAAACATTACGATACGTCAACTTCTAAGCCATAATTATCATGGATTAAAAAACCTAAATTTTGAAATCGAGGAGGTTTTATAATGAATAAACCGGCAAAGAATTCACCTGTTTTCTTCACACAGCAAATATTTCTAGTCGGAACCTACAACGAAGATGGAAAGGAGAATTTCGCGCCTATATCATGGGTGAGTTATACATGGGGCCAGCCAAGCTGTCTGATTCTTAGTATGAATGGCAATAAACAAACAAAGCGAAACTTTGAACGAACCAAACAGCTTTCTGCCACTGTGGTAACACCGGATCTGATGCGTTTTATGGAGACCTGCGGAAGCAAAATTCATAAAGCACGCTATTATGATATAGAAAGGCCTAAAGTTATAAAAGGTAATAAGCTTAATGTCCCAATTATAGCAAATAGTAAGTGGTCTTATGAATGTGAATTATATCATAGTGTTCAAGTGGGTGATACAACTACTTATTTCGCTGAAATTAAGAACATTAATGTAGACGGTGAGATTTTAAAACTTGATTTTATTGATTTGCGACAGATTAATCCTGTTGTTTACTCCCCAAGCAATTATTTCACTATAGGTGAACACCTTGGAAAAACAGGAGAATTTTCCGAACCGTTAGAGAACGATGAATTAAAAATGATTTTAAAAAAGTTTGCTGCTTCCGGTTGGGACTTAATTGCTATTCCGTCTATCAGATATCTTAATGGAGACGAATCAAAAGAAGTACTGATAAAAGCAATTGAGGAAGCAGACAGGGAATGCGGTAACTGTGGTTGTGAGTATGATGCTTTATATAAAAGATTTCTGCAATTAACAGATTTTCTATATTAAGTTCATTCGCCTTCCATTTGTCTGGTTTTCAAAAGCAAAGAGGACATTTTTATGAGGTGGTATAGCAAAGCATATAAAAGGCTTAACAAATATGATATAAAGACTACATATAGTAATTTTGGTAAAATGAGTTATGTGGACGAAGGTACAGGTGAAACGATACTCATATCTCATGGTATTTTTGGTGGCTATGATCAGGCTTATGTATCCTTAAAAAGCCTTGTAGGTGATGATTTCAGAAAAATAACTCCATCACGAATTGGCTATCCCGGCTCTGATTTACCATCTCAACCAACGCCGGAAAATCAGGCAAAAGCATTTTTAAGCTTACTGATCTGGATATTAATTTTGATGATTACGAAATTGATAAAATAACAGCTCCTATTTTAGTGGTTCATGCTAAAGATGATCCTATGGCAAAATATGAGAGTATCGAGAAATTTATCGCTCGTACAAATGCGATAACTGCTATATTTGAAACGGGAGGACATTTAATAACAGGACATGGTGATGCAGTCTCAATTGCAATAAAAGATTTTATAGAGAAAACGAAATAACGGATATGTATATAAAATATTTATGATGAAGTGAATTAATGTAAATGGTATTATATAAGAGAGGTGACTAAATATTGCGATCAGAACAAATAATATTGGACTTAATCGTAGGCGTGGCCAAGACTGATGAACGTATACGGGCAGTACTGCTGGTCGGTTCCAGGGCAAATCCTATCGTACCAAAGGATATATACCAGGATTACGACATAACTTATTTTGTTAAAGACATTGCACCTTTTTACAACAATCCTGCATGGGTTGAGAAACATTTTGGAAAGCCTCTGATTATGCAGATGCCTGAAACCATGAGATACCCGGTTGGAGACGGCAGATTCAATTATATGATGATTTATCCCGATGGGGTTCGCATTGACCTATCCTTTGAGTTTAAGAATTACATAGATACCGGAGAGCCTGCTGTTATTCTGTTGGATAAAGACAATGGCAAAGGTTTTTTACCAAATCTACCGTTTCCCAGTGATAGGTATTGGCATATAAAACCACCGTCACCTCTTTTCTTTTACTCTTGTTGTAACAACTTCTGGTGGTGCCTGAATAATGTAGCCAGAGGCATAGCTCGGGATGAACTTCCCTATGTGATGTATATGCTGAACTGTGTGGTTCGGTCTGAATTAGATGATATGATTAACTACTATATCGGTGTACAGTATGGATTTAATCTTTCCACAGGAAAAAACGGCAAATATTTTATGAAATATCTGCCGGAGAAACTATATGCACAATATGCTGCCACCTATACAGGTAGTGAATACACCGATATCTGGGCGGCGGTTGATACGATGTGTAATTTGTTCCATACTCTGGCAGTTACAGTAGCGGAGTATTTTGGATTCACATATCGACAGGATGAAGAAGACGGAATAAGGGAGTATTTAAGAATGGTGAAGGAGCAGAGTATTGGAAAATATAAAATTTAGGGTAAATGAAAGAGAGGTATGCTTACCATATGAAATATAAATTTGAAACGATTAAGAAAGATTATGGCGACTTCTCAAGTGGACGCGTTTTATATAATGCAGCACACACAACCGCATTTCCGGTTAGGTTAGCAAGTGAGATTATTCAGAGAGCTTTCCATATACTTAGGAAAAATGGAGCCAATGGCCCATATAAAATTTATGATCCATGTTGTGGGGGTGGGTATTTGCTTGCAACCATTGGATTTCTATTTCATAATCTGATATCTGAACTGATAGCAACCGATTATAATGTTGAGGTGTTAGAAATAGCGAAGAAAAATCTTTCCTTGCTGTCAGAAGATGGTTTGGATAAAAGAATGAAAGAAATTAAAGGGTATATAGAAGCATATGGAAAAGATTCTCATATGCAGGCATTGGAAAGTGCTGCTCGATTGAAAACCCTGATAGGAGATGTAAATATCAATATTCATTGTGAGCAGCGAGATATTACTGATATGAGTGACTTTCCGATTAAAGAAGTTAATATTATAATTACCGATATACCTTATGGAATAAACGTTGAATGGAATAGTAGTAGTGATAATCCTATACAGAATCTATTCGAGAATAGCTATAAGGCGCTTGACAAAAATCACTCTCTGATGGTGGTGGTAGCTGATAAGAAATCAAAACTAAAGCATGAATTATTTAGACGGGTGGAGTATTTTAAGATCGGTAAACGACAAGTGGCTTTATTTGAACCGATTTACAATTATAATCGTAGTTGATGGAGGGGTGGTATAGATATGCAATTTAAATTATTTACGGATGTTCATGAGTTTTACAACGAAACCTATGAAGTGTTAATGCGTCATGAATCGCAAAATATGATTATGCTAGGTAATCTCATAATTGGGCATGAAGGAAAAGATAAAACAGCCTGGCGCGACCCTGTAAATTGGCTTATGGCAACTGTTTCGGAAGAAAGGGGTATACTTCTTACCGCTTTAATGACACCACCACATAATATCACGCTCTATGCAACTGACAATATAATTGAACCGAAAGCAATAAACTGTCTGATAGATGGACTGAAAGACTATATAATTCCCGGAGTGACAACTGAAAAGAAATTGGCTGAGTGTTTTGCCAAGGAATATACAGCTAGAAAGGGATTGACTTATAGAACAACCATGGATCAACGTTTATATGAGTTGAAGGAAGTAAATCCTGATGTTAAGCAGTTAGGTGTCGTACGTTTACTGGATGAAAAAGATATGTACTATTTCCCATACTGGCTTGAGGCATTTTATGCATCAAGTATTTACGGTAATACAGAGATGTCTATCCCACAAGATGAGGAAGGATACTACTACAGACTATCAACTAAAAAGTTCTATATTTTAGAAGTGGATGGTAAACCGGTCTCCATGGCAGGATATACAAGGGAATTACAGACATCTATTGGAGTGGCTTTTGTATATACTCCTCCTTATTTTCGTGGAAAAGGCTACGCCACTTCATGTGTGTCGCAGATAAGCCAAATGGCACTCGATAAGGGATTTAAAAGGTGTATATTATATACAGACTTGCTAAATCCGACTTCGAACAGTATTTATCAGAAAATAGGATATAGGGCTGTTTGTGATTCTCTCATGTTGAAATTTGAATAATATATGATTAACAAAGCCTCTCATCTCTTGGATGAGAGGTTTTTTAACTGTTTCTCATAAAATCCTTATAAAGATTGTCAATAGACCTGTTGTAAGTCTTTTCACCGGATTTCGAAAAGAAGCATCCAGGTGCTTCGCCTTTCTTGCGATGATATGCAACACATTCACAGCATTTGCCATGACGTGAGCATGATATATATGTACAAGTGCAGTTGATAGTATTATTACAAGCCATTTTAAACCTCCAAAATATATAATTGATATTATAATTATATAAAAAAACAAAACATGTTTCAACAATATATATCTTATAACCTTACAGAACAATTGTTTACTTAGATCTGCTTCGTATGGTATAATATTACTATTATGTGATGAGGACCAGATTATTCAGGAGTAAAATATGTTTAGAATATGCAATCCAATGTGGTGCAAGAATCGCAAATGAGCAATTCTCGGATGATTGGAGGGTTAATATGCGTAGAAAATATATTGACTGGCTTAGGATTTTTGGTATTTTTCTTCTTTTTCCGTTCCATGCTGCCAGAGTATTCGACTCCAGAGAATTCAATTATATCCACAGTGACGCAACGAGTTCTGTCGGTGAAGCCTTTATGGATATTATCTGGCCGTGGTTTATGCCACTTATGTTTCTAATAGCGGGAGTTGCCACATGGTATGCTTTGCAGAAGAGAGATGCCGGTCAGTATGTGAAAGAGCGAATTCTAAGGCTTTTTATCCCATTGGTTTTAGGTATAGTCCTGATAGTCCCGATACAAGGCTACATGGCACGCTTACAGCAGGGTACTCTAAATGGCGGATATATAAAATATCTGTTTACTCAGTTCTTTCATGATTTTTCGGATATTTCCGGGTATCGCGGTACCTTTACTCCGGGACACTTATGGTTCATATTATATCTTTTTGTTTTTTCCTGCGTGCTTTTGCCGATGTTTATATATATAATAAATATAAGGAGTACGAAAGGCCTCGGTTTTATCGGTCGGTTTTTTAATAAAGAATGGTTTCTCTTTCTCATATTTATTCCCTTAACGATCTCAGAGGCCTTACCGGATATTGGTGGTAAGAACCCTTTTTTCTACGGTTTGTATTTCACTGTAGGCTTTCTTATGGCATCAAATGAGGAATCAATTAAAGCAAGTGTTTAGGCATTTTGCGCCCCTTCGCATAATTTTAGGTATAAAGACATATAAAAGAAAGCTAACGCCGAATTAATATTCGATTTATTTTAATATAAATCTCATAACAGTGTTGTAACTAATATTTTAATTAATTATTGACATATGTCATAAACAGAGTATAATAGTATATAAATGACATATGTCAATAATGATACTATACACTGTTAAGGAATAGGAGGGATATTATGCCTAAATGTGACAAAACCGGACCCATGGGAATGGGGCCAATGACAGGACGAGGTGCAGGCTACTGCACAGGGTTTACCAATCAGAGCTATGCCAATCCGATTGGTTGTAGGTTTGGATTTAATCGTGAGAGAGGCTTTGGACGAAAGCATTACATGACCGGCTTGCCAAGAGGGGCACGATATGATATCTATAATACAGATAATAAAGAGATTCTTAAAGGGCATGCAAAATTGTTGGAAAATCAGCTTGACGATGTAAAAAGACGTCTTAAGGAATTAGAAGAATAGTCCTGACTTAAAGCGAAAGGCAGGCTAACGCCTGCCTATTAACATTTTATTATATCAGTTCGGAATTGAGGTGATTGGGAGTATGCCTAGACCGGTTAAATGGAGAAATGTATGTAGCCTACCTGACAGTAACAGGTTTGGTCCTCTTGATTTAAATGCGGATGATGCGAACTGTATAAGGATGACAGTTGATGAATATGAAGCCATAAGACTTATTGATTTCGAAGGATTTACGCAGGAGGAGTGTGCTAAACAGATGAACGTTGCACGAACCACTGTACAAGGCATTTACGCTGAAGCGAGAAAGAAGATCGCGCGGTCATTAGTTGACGGTAAATTGCTATTGATAGAAGGTGGTGAATATAAGCTTTGTGAGGGACTCGGAAAGGGATGTGGACGAGGCTGTCGCAGGCATCGACATAGATGACACTATAATGGAAGGAGCTAGAATTATGAGTGAACAATGTAATCAAAACTGCAGCAGTTGCTCGGAGAACTGCGAAGAAAGAAAGGAAAAGAAAAATGACTTCTCCGAGAAACCCCATGAAATGAGTAGCATCAGAAAGGTTATTGGTATTGTCAGTGGTAAAGGCGGGGTTGGTAAGTCCCTGGTTACATCCATGCTCGCGGTTACCATGAATAGAATGGGCTATCATACCGCTATTCTTGACGCAGACGTTACCGGGCCTTCAATCCCTAAAGCCTTCGGTATTAAAGAAAAGGCATCAGGTAGTGAACTTGGGCTATTACCTGTTAAAACCAAGACGGGTATAGATATAATGTCGGTGAACTTACTTCTGCAGAATGATACAGATCCTGTCGTATGGAGAGGACCTATAATCGGTAATATGGTAAAGCAGTTCTGGACGGATGTTATCTGGAGTGATGTCGATTTCATGTTTATCGATATGCCTCCGGGTACCGGCGATGTTCCTCTTACGGTGTTTCAGTCGATCGCTGTCGATGGGATTATCGTTGTAACATCACCACAGGAGTTGGTATCAATGATTGTATCAAAGGCAGTCAAGATGGCAGAGATGATGAATGTCCCTATCATAGGTTTGGTGGAGAACATGTCTTATTTCAGATGTCCGGATTGTGATAAGGAACATAGAATATATGGTGACAGCCATATCGATGAAATTGCAGAAAAGCACAAATTAAAAGTACTTGCCAAGCTGCCAATCGATCCAAAGATTTCTGCCGCCTGTGATAAGGGTATGATAGAGCTTTTTGATGGGGATTGGCTTAATCCTGTAGCACAAATATTGCAAGAAAGAATAGAGGAAGATAAGAATTGAGTACACATTCAGAGTTGGCAATAGAATTATTTTTAAAAGGATATAATTGCTCTCAGTCTGTTTTTGCCGCATTTTGTGATGAGACAGGAATGGATACCAATACTGCATTGAAACTAGCGTCTTCTTTTGGAGGCGGTATGGGCAGACTTCGGGAAGTATGCGGCGCAGTAACGGGAATGTTAATGGTTATTGGTATGAAATATGGTTACACAGATGTGTCAGACAAAAAAGCAAAAGCAGAACATTATAGGATTGTTCAGGATTTAGCGAAGCAATTTGAAAAGGAATATGGCTCTATCATATGCAGAGAGTTGTTAGGTCTTTCAATGAAGACTGATAGTCCTGTACCCGATGACAGAAATGAGAATTATTATAAAAAGCGTCCTTGCACGGAGTTTGTTGAGCAAGCCGCAAAATTATTAGATGAATATATTAATAATAAAATATAAACTCCAAATTTCTTTATTATACTTACATCAGCAATAGTTTTTATTACGATTGGTGCATTATTTATTTCTGGTGAGAAAGATATTGACGTAAGCATACTTGATGACCGTATTCAGATTAAAGCCATGTATGGCTTCGATATTTACTTCTCTGAAGTTGCAGATGTTTCTCTTATAGAGAAGAGCATGAATGAAATTGGCACCGGTATTAGGACAAACGGATACGGCGGTTTCGGGGGAACACTTAAAGGAAATTTTAAATCACAGACTCTGGGTGAAATAATTCTCTTTGTTCAATCCAAATCATCGCCTACGATTAAGATAGAACGAATCGGAAAGAAGGATGTGTACATAAGTCTTAGTAATAGCGACAGCACCATACAGCTATACCGGGAATTAATAGCGAATATTCCTGTAGATTAAAAGAATATAAAAGACTATAGACCCATGTAGTAACGAATCCACTGTTATCTACATGGGCTTATTTATTACTATTTTCCATTTTTTTGTTGCTACTGCTCGAATTTGCTATTATAATATACAATATACAAACATACTCCAACCAAAAAACAGAAGACGAATGTGGAATACCGACAATAGCAGGAAATGGAATGTAAAATACTACCGCGATGAAAGGAGAAATTACATGAACTCTATTATTGAACGGGTGGACAAAAACAGTCGTAATAACTTGATTAAAATCCTTTTTATAAGCATTCTGATTGTCGCTATCATATATTTTGTCTATGTGACAGGTGGAACTAAAAAGGTATTCGTACAATTATTGTATATTCCTATAATTCTGTCTTCAATGTTTTGGGGGTCTTACTTTGGTCTGGCAGTAGGTTTGGTTTGTGGTATATTGGCAGGTCCTTTTTTGCCTCTTGATGTATCTGAGGGTATTATGCAGGATCCGATTAATTGGATATCCCGTGCACTCTTATATTCTTTAATAGGCTTTTTTACAGGACATATGATTGACAGAATACACAAATTAAATCAGGAGAAGCAGGAGAGGAACTTAAAGAGTCCTTTTTATGACCTTCCCAATGTACAAAGACTTTTAAATGATATTGAAAACAGAATCAAATCATCAGAGCATTTTAAACTTATAGTAATAAAGCTTACAAATCTGTATGAAATCGAGAAATATGTAGATAATAAGCTGGTCTTTGATATAGTTGAAAATTTGGTTAAGGAGTTAATACATAACTGTGGACAAAAGGCGGTTTACTCCTATGAGAAGGATGAATTGATTATACTTGTATGTAAAGAATGTGAAGGCGATTACGAAGAAAAAATCCATAAGGTTTTGGATTATTATTTTGCATCCCCTATTTCAATGAAAGGATATAAAATCAGAGTGTCGTTAAAGGTTGGAATTTATATGTATCAGGGTGAGGATAATTCACCAATTGATATATATAACAAAGCAAGGATTGCCTATGAGCAGGGTGAGGTTAAGGAATCTGGAATCTATAATTATGATGTCGGTTTAGAAAGCAAAAGAAGAAGGATTCATGATATCACCGGTGCGATGCTTGAATCTATTCAGAAAAATGAACTGTATGTAGTGTATCAGCCTAAAATTGATATTATCAATAATAAGATTTCCGGAGTAGAAGCACTGGTAAGATGGAATAGAAACGGTAATGAAATAATCGGGCCAAATACCTTTATTCCTCTAGCAGAAGAAATAGGGTTTCTTAATACGATATCCAAATTTGTTTTCGATACCGTTACGACACAGATGAAGATTTGGAAAAGTAAAGGGTTAAACATCCATTGTTCAATTAACACCTCAGTGGGTGAGTTGCTCGATGATGGATATTCTGCATGGGCAAGGGACATAATTGAAGGCAAAAATGTAGCCCGAACTGAATTTGAAATAGAAATAACAGAGCGAGCCATTGCCTATAATGATAAAAGACTAATCGATAAAATGTACTATCTGAAGGAAAAAGGGTATCAAATATCTATTGATGATTTCGGAACCGGCTACAACTCACTTATGAGTGTGGGTGAAATACCGTTCGATAAACTGAAAATAGACAAATACTTTATTGACAGAATTAACAGAACTGAGATTTCTGAATTGGTTAAGCTCTTTATAGTATATGCCCATACACTTGGTAAGATTGTTATAGCGGAAGGTGTTGAGACAGAGGAGCAGTTAAATACACTTAAAAAGCTCAACTGTGATGAAGTTCAGGGATATTATTATAGCAAGCCCTTATTACCGGAGGACGTTGAGATTTATTATAAAGAATTTAATCAAAACAAGATAGTTAAATAAAAACTGCGAGCCATTTAAGCTCGCAGCTTTTGTTTTAATCTTATTAGCGACAGAATGGATTTTCAGTCGGATAAAGCATATTGCTTGGCTGATTAAAGCTGATATCAGCAACTCCATAGTATTTGAATATCTCATACAACTGCTTTCCGAAATGACCGAAGGCCACCGCACCATGATGTGGGAAGTTCTTTTGAATTAGCACATGGCGGTAGAAACGCTTCATCTCAGGAATAGCAAATACACCGATGCTTCCGAAGGAGTGAGTCGTTACAGGAAGAACTTCACCTTCTGCGATATATGCACGTATCTTTGTATCGGCTGTACTCTGTAGACGGAAGAATGTAATAGCTCCGGGAGCGATATCACCCTCAAGAGTACCTCTTGTAATGTTAGGCTCTTGATTTGGCTCAAGACTTCTGGCCATAATCTTCTGATATTTCATAGAGCAGAAGGAGAGCTTCTTGGATGGAGTATTACCACAATGGAAGCCCATGAAGGTATCAGTTAAGCTGTAGTCGAATTTGCCCTTAATATCCTTCTCGTACATATCTGAGGGCACGGTATTGTTAATATCAAGGAGTGTTACGGCATCATCGCTTACACATACGCCAAGGTATTCGCTAAGTGCACCATAGATATCAACCTCACAGGATACCGGCATACCCTTGCTGGCTAAACGGCTGTTTACATAGCAAGGAACGAAGCCAAACTGTGTCTGGAATGCAGGCCAGCACTTATTGGCAAATACAACGAACTCCTTAGCACCCTTGTGAGCCTCTGCCCAATCAAGCAGTGTTAATTCATATTGAGCAAGCTTTGGTAAGATTCCCGGCATTTTATTGCCTTCACCAAGCTCCTTCTCCATGTCTTTAATAACATCCGGAATTCTTGGATCATCTGCATGCTCATTGAAGGATGCAAATAAATCTAATTCAGAGTTCTCCTGAATCTCCACACCAAAGCTGTAAAGAGGCTTAATCGGTGCATTGCAGGCAAGGAAATCCTGTGGTCTTGGACCGAAGGATATTATTTTCAGATTAGAAAGACCTATAATGGCCTTCGCGATAGGTAAAAACTCCTCAATCATGTCAGCAACCTCTGAGGGAGTACCTACCGGATACTCAGGTATGTAAGCACGGATTCCGCGAAGTGCTAAGTTATAGCTTGCATTAAGCATACCACAGTAAGCGTCTCCACGTTCGTCAGCCAGGATGGAAGTGGATTCTTCTGCAGCCGCTACAAACATAGCCGGACCATTAAAATTCTTTGCCAGTAAGGTCTCGCTTGTCTCAGGACCGAAGTTACCTAAGTAGACTACCAATGCATTACAATCTGCTTCATTTACATCAGCTAGAGCGGCCAACATATGATGCTCATTCTCAACCGTTATAGGGCATTCATAGATTTCAAGTCCTTTCTTGCGATATGCTGTTACCACAGCGGCTCTTCTG
Organism: Clostridiales bacterium; assembly: GCA_012523775.1. Lineage (GTDB taxonomy): Bacteria > Bacillota > Clostridia > Lachnospirales > Lachnospiraceae > Mobilitalea. The sequence goes on from JAAYTK010000018.1 coordinate 17,386, forward strand.
CTGTTAGATAAACTCATAGGGAAGCAGTCTCTGCTCACAGCTACTATTCCAACTTTAACATTAGGTATATTTTTCATTGCAGTTACCCAGCCTTTCTAAGGAAATGTTATATAGTTCAATGATAAAACTTATATTAATATTATAGGTTTTTAAAATTTATTTGTCAATTAAAACAGCTATTTATTCATACGCAATTCCATCTGTTATTATGTCAAGGATACCGGTTATTTTTATAGGACATGAGTTACCGATTAATGCTATGTCGTTAAACATATATGACAGGCTATCTTTGGGAATGGTTTGAGACGAATTATATAAGAAAAAGCATCATATATTAGTTATAAATCCAGTATTGTGGTGTTAATATGATTATTCATGTAGTGCAGGCCGGTGAGACGACGGGTGAAATAGCTGATAAATACGGCATATCAGAGGAGAGATTAATATTAGATAATAATATACAGGACCCCGACAATTTGGCTGTTGGAGAAACCCTGGTTATCTTGATTCCCCGGATAACCCATATTGTACAGGAGGGTGAGACTCTATACGAAATAGCAAATAGGTACGGAATTACTGAACAGCAGCTACTAAGAAACAATTCTTTTCTTAGTGACAGAGATTTAATTCATCCGGGAGAGATGATTGTAATAAGCTATGAGGGTGAGAAGATTGGAGCACTCTCTACATTTGGGTATACTTATCCATATATAAATACTGCTGTTCTGAGAAGGACATTGCCATTTCTTACTTATATTACAGTTTACAGCTATACCTTTACCGATACCGGAAGTATCAATGATATTGATGATTTAAGGATTATTGATTTGGCTAAGGAATATCAAGTGGCTCCAATTATGATGTTAAGCTCAGTAGATATTAATCAGAACACGGAAAGTAATACAATACAAAATCTTTTAATTAATAAGGAAAGCCAGGATCAATTAATCTATAATGTATTAAATATTTTAAGGACTAAGGGCTATTATGGTGTTAATTTTAATGTATCATATATACTTCCGCAAAATCGAAATGATTTCGTGGATTTTATGATTAGATTTTCACTGATTTTAAAGAGCGAGGGATTTGCATTTATATTTAACACCCTGAGCCTAAGTACATTCGAAATTATGACAGGTATCGTATATGAAGGCTTTGCATATTCACAGCTTACTCATTATGTAGACGGGCTGATTCTAATGACATATGAATGGGGAAATTTTATCGGTATACCAACCGGTATAATTTCATTTAACAATATAAGAAATTACGTACTCTATATGTCAGAAAGATTTCCTCCGGAGAAAATGTATATAGGTATACCTATTCTGGGCCATTTGTGGGAGCTGCCCTTTATACTCGGAATTTCGAGAGGTTTGGCAGTATCCAGTAATTCGGCCGTGGAATTATCTAAAAACATGAATGCGGATATACATTATGATGAGGTGTCAAAGACTGCGTATTACCAGTATATATCAGACAGAGAATATATTGTTAGGTTTAGAGATGCACGAAGCATATATGAATATCTGAATTTGGTGAATGAGTTTGGGTTAAGCGGAGTCTCAATATGGAATATAATGCAGTATGATCCTCAGCTATGGTTAGTAATCAATTCTCTCTATGATATTAATAAAATACCTTCAAATATGGCATCTGTATCTTAGGGTAGGGGGCTGATTGCTTATCAAATAAAAAATTTAATTATGTATTGACAAATAAAAAAATTATTAGTATATTTATTGTTAATTAAAAAGCAAAGGCGCTGTGGATTTTGTCCATAGCGTTTTTTTATTAAAAAATAAGGTGCTCAATGAGGAGTGTTATATTCCTTGCGGAGCACCTTTTTTATATTAAATGAGGAGGAATAATTATGATTAATGAAATGGCGATGGATACCCTATGGGTGTTACTGGCAACGATGTTGGTATTTTTTATGAATCTAGGATTTGCGGCACTGGAATCAGGCTTTGCGAGATCGAAAAACACGGTAAACATACTGTCTAAGAATTTTGTGGTTTTTGCCGTCTCAGGCTTGGGATTCTTACTTTTGGGCTGGGGATTGATGTTTGGCGGAGACAATCCTGTTATCGGTACTCAGGGGTTATGGATTCTGGGCAAAATTGATGAAACGGTCTATACATTATCAGCCAATGTACCCTTCTGGTCTAAGGTTATTTTTCAGATGGTCTTTTGCGGAACTGCGGCAACCATTGTATCCGGTGCGGTAGCAGAGAGAATAAAATACATATCCTTTATTGTATTCTCATTTGCTCTGACGCTGGTAATTTATCCGATAGTAGGTCATTGGATTTGGGGTGGAGGCTTCCTTTCTTCTATGGGATTCTTGGATTTTGCCGGCTCTACCATGTCAATGTCAAATCCTCAGGATGTTGCTCACATTTTTATTACCACCAATATTTCGGCGGTTGCCGGGGTACTGACATCGACAGTAGTCTCATGGCTGTTATTAGGAAAACCGGATTTGGGTATGACTATTAACGGCTGCCTTGCAGGCTTGGTAGGAATTACAGCAGGCTGTGCTTATGTAAGTGTACTTAGCTCATTGATTATCGGAGCCATAGCAGGTGCTATTGTTGTATTTGCAGTTCTTATGTTTGATAAGCTAAAGCTTGATGACCCTGTGGGTGCGACCTCCGTACATCTTGCTAACGGTATATTTGGTACGATTTGCGTAGGTTTATTTGCCCAAGAGGGAGTTACAAGTATATCCGGTACCAACGGACTGTTCTTTGGAGGAGGTTTTTCGCTTTTGGGAGTTCAATTATGGGGCATCCTTGTGGTTGCAGCATTTATATTTCCGGTATCTGTTCTTGTGTGGATAGTAATCAAAAAGACGTTTGGATTAAGGGTTTCTTTGGAAGAGGAGATTACAGGCTTGGATGTAGGTGAACATGGTAACAGTGCATATCCGGAATTTCAATCAAGAAGACCGGACTATATAGCTATTATTAGCGATGGAGTTGAAGCGGAATAAGGAGGGATACTATGAAGCAGATAAAAGCAATTATCAGACCGGAAGCATTCGGAAAAGTAAAGGAAGCCTTGAAGAAAGAAAAATGTAATGGCATTATGGTAACTGAGGTTCAGGGTCATGGACAGCAGGGCGGTGTAAAATATCAATGGCGGGGTGAAAAATATGAAGTTGACCTGCTTCCGAAGGTGTCCATTGAGATAGTCGTAAAGGATGAGGATGTCGACAGAATAGTTAAAGCTATTATAACCAGCGCCAGAACAGGCGAAGATAAAGGAGAAGGTAAAATATTTGTCTATAATATAGAGCGTGCCATTCGGATTCGTACCGGAGAAGAAGGAGATGGTGCCATTTAGATTATATAAGTCATGTACTTTAAGATAGACTAATAATAAGGGTATTCATAATAAGCATCACATATTCTGTGGTGCTTTATTATGCCTGGAAGAAGAATGGCAGAGTAGGTATAATATTGTAAATTAAGATTTAAAAGTCATATGGAATGGTTTATAATAATTATATGGAATTAGGTAATGGTAGTGTTTATGAGATAAGTAGGAGGCATTTATATGAAACAGGAAAGTCACAAATATATAGCTATAGATTTAAAATCATTTTATGCCTCAGTCGAATGTATTGAACGCAATCTGGATCCTATGA
>JAAYTK010000019.1 GCA_012523775.1 Clostridiales bacterium
CTGAACGAAAGCAAATAGCCCACTGTCTCACAGCAGGCTACTTACTAAAAAGGGGAGGATAAGTATTTAATTTTTCTTTAGTGATCATAATTGGAGGGGGAATCCAATTATGAAAGAGCATACGCATTCATCCCATACAGAATACTCTATATTAGGATATTACTATTATGATACAGCTTTACTTAATTTATACATAATTTATTTATTTTAGTAAAATATTTGGTGTTGGAAATTACTATTCTTATATGCTATACTATCCGCATATTCATATACACATTACAGGAAAGGATGAAGCATATGAGTCTACTACAAGAGTGGAGAGATTTTGCCTATGCTTATGATATGAACAGCAAGCAGGGTCAGCTGTTTTGGGCGAATTATTTTAATATTGAGAAGGAAATCTATCGGAAGCTCCTTGCAAATCCGGACAAGGTCTGGGAGGGAACCGTAGAGGAGCTGGCCAAGGAATTTGATACAGAGCTTAAGTATTTTGTTGGTTTTCTGGATGGAATAAATGACAGCCTTGTTAAAGCCAATCCTATCGATGAGATGGATAAGAATACTAAGGTCAGCCTGGCATATGATAAAGAGAAGCTATATTATAATATGGTTGGTGCTAAAGCAGACTGGCTTTACAATCTGGAGGAATGGGAACCTCTGCTTACGAAGGAGCGTAGGAAAGAGCTATACAGAGAACAGAAGAGTTCGAATACAATAGTTAAGGGTAAGAAAATAGGAAGAAACGATCCCTGTCCCTGCGGCAGTGGTAAAAAATATAAGAAATGCTGTGGTTTTAATTCATAACATAAGGAATTCACCCTAAGTAATTAGGCCGAAACTCTATTTTATGTAAAAAGAAAGCTGTCGCTTCAGGATTTATCTATTGTTAATGCGACAGCTTTTTTAATCATATTAATTTCAATTTTTCAGATTATTCTTTAATGACTGATTTTGTTTATATAGAAGATAATCAAGATATATTTTAAGTTCATCTATGTATTCCTGATCTAACTGTCGATACATATCAAAGATTTCGATTATATCTTTATCCAGAACTTCTCCTCCGACCGGTAAATATGAATCCGTAATGCCCAACAGGTAATCACAGGACACCTCGAAATACTCGGAGAGAATTATTAACTTTTCAAGGGAGGGTTCATTTCTTTGTGATTCGTAATTTGATATTGCTGTCGGTTTTAATCCAAGTACATCTGCCAAATCGCTCTGTGTAAGCTTATTCTTGATACGAAGCTGCTTTAATCTAGTGTGAAATTTCATAAGAACCTCCATAATATAATGATAATCACTTTTATTATATATATAGGAAAATATTATGTCAATAATATGCTATTGACAATCTTACCCTGTCAAAATATTATATATTTAAGAAAAATGTGGAAAAATGTCAAAAGATAAGGATGTATTTATGACGAATCTGGCAGGTACTAAAATAAAATATAAATTAATAATGGAATACAGTAGGGACATCGTTTTATTCTTTCAAAAGGACGGCAGGATTATTGATTGTAACAAAACAGCAAAAGATATTCTGGGTTATGGTAACGATATCTATGGAATATCCATATCAGATGTTTTTAGAGATGCTATAAAGCTTCAGAACAGTCAACTCAAAATTAATCCCAAATATAAAAAAGCAGTTTATGAAGCGACAGCTTATAAGAGAGACAAGACATGTATTTCAGTAGAAATGAAGATTGTATCGGCAGATGTGGGTAGTAACCGTATTGGAATGTGTATAGCAACCGACATAACCCTTCAGAAGAAGCTTACCAGTATGATAAAACGTTTAAGAAGCGATATGAGAAAGTTGCTGGGACTTAAGAATAATATTATCAGGAATATTACCCATGAACTTAAAACTCCGGTAAACGGTATTTTGGGTATGTCTGAAACCCTGATGGAAATGGAGCTGAATGCGAAGCAAAGAGATAATGTCAGTTTAATATATGAGTGCTGTAAGAACATTAATTCATTAATAAATGACCTGTTAGATGTTATAAGACTAAAATACAATAAGCTGGTGCTGGATGAGAATGCATTTAACTTATATATGATGATTGAGAGTATAATGAAGCTAAACATTAAGCATATTAAGGAAAAGGGACTTACTCCTATAGTCAATATATCCGGGGATATTCCAAAGATTTTGGTGGGTGATGAGTACCGGCTGACACAGATAATAAACAACCTGCTTTCCAATGCAATTAAGTTTACCGACAGGGGGAAAATCGTACTGGATGTATCTATGACTGAGTATATCGATGATGAGGTAGAGCTGTTATTTATGGTAATGGATACAGGAATAGGAATCAGTGATAAGGAGAAAAACAAACTTTTCATGAGCTTCTATCAGGTAGATAAATCCACCACCAGAGGATATGGTGGAGTCGGTCTTGGCCTCTCAATCTGTCAGTTGCTTATTAGGGCAATGGGAGGAAGAATTACTGTAGAAAGTGAAATGAATAAGGGAAGCACCTTTTCATTTACGGTAAGGCTTAAGACCAAGGATAAGCGTATATCGGGTAACACAGAAGACAAAGATACAGATATGGACGATGTATATAAGAGCTTTCAGGAGGATCATGTGGACAGGCTTCTTGGGGATTTGGCTATTCCATCCGATATAAGGATGGTGGATTATAGCAGTGATATTATAGCATATGATAATACAGTCAGCTCATCTGAGCAGTATCTTCAGCTTATTATAGAGAGACTAAAGGCAACCATAGATATGAAGAACTGGAAGCACGCCGAACAGCTGACTCAATTGGTTCGTTGTATGATTACTCATGAGGACAAGTTAGTAACTAATAAAGCTCTACAGCTATTGTTCAGTATTCGAAAGGAGGACCACGAGCTTAGTATTGAGCAGGCAAAGGAGCTGGACCGATTATTAAGAAATATAAGATAAAATAATTGTCTACTGCCTTGACTATCTTAATATAAGACCTTATCATATAGCTATGCTTTGGTTAGATGATATATGTGGATTTAGAGGATAATATAAGAAATCAAGGTACGGTGTAAAAATGAGAAGAAGAAAAAAATCTGACATGTATATAGATTATAGGAAATCCTACCGAAGGCGGGGAAGAAACCGTAACAGTACACTTATCGGAATTATTACTGTTTTAATTTTGGCGACTGTTTTTGGAATAGGTACTTATTATGCTATACGTATTAAGGCGGGTGGTGAGTACCGCTTGAACAAGAATAGAGATATTTCTGATAATAGCGAGGAGAACGCTGATGATCCCAATATTATTCCGACGCCGCAAGTTACGGTTGCTCCAACAGTTGAACCGGAAGTGGAACAGATAATAGAGGAGGTAGATCCCAGGGTTCCTGTCAGGGCCAGAGGAATTTATGTTACATCTCGGGCGATTATGGATAGGCGGGACGAGCTGATAGAGATTGCCGATACCACTGAAATAAATACTATGGTTATCGATGTGAAGGATGACAACGGAAGAATAACCTTTAATATGGACAGTGAGATGGCACGGAATATCGGAGCAACGACTAATACAATTTCCGATATTGCTGATTTACTTAAGCTGTTGAAGGAAAAGGAAATTTATCCTATAGCAAGAATTGTAGCTTTTAAGGACCCATATCTTGCAGAGCAGAGGCACGATTTGGCAATAAAGAATAAGGATGGTTCTCTTTACAGGGATAATAACGGAGAATGTTGGATAAACCCTTATGAGAAAGAGGTTTGGGATTATTTAATTGAGGTTTCCACTAAGGCGGCAGAGGTGGGCTTTATGGAAATCCAATTTGACTATATCCGTTTTTCTACCGGAAAGGGTATGTCCGAGGCTTATTTCGGACCTTTAGCCGAAGAAAAGTCAAAAGAGGATATAATTATCGAGTTTACCAAGTATGCCTATGAGAAGTTAAAGCCCTTAGGGGTTTTTGTGTCAGCGGATGTATATGGTACTATAATAAGCAGTGATATAGATGCAGGTCTGGTGGGGCAAAATTATGTGGAACTGGCCAAACACCTGGATTATATCTGTCCTATGATTTACCCTTCTCATTTTGCCGAGGGTAATTACGGAGTAGAGTATCCGGATTTGGAGCCGTATAAAATTGTCCGTAAGGTTCTGACCGCATCAAGAAATAAATTAGATGATATACCTGAGGGAGAGCACAGAGCTATAGTCAGACCATGGCTTCAGGATTTTACCGCAACCTGGATTAAGAATTATCAGGTATATGGTGGGTTGCAGGTCCGTGAGCAGATTGTAGGAGTATATGGTGTGGGTTACAGGGAATGGCTATTATGGAATGCCTCCTGTAATTATTCTGTGGACGGGCTCTATAGTGATTAGCTAATGATAATAATAGAATGAATAATTTGTACCTCCTTATAATATATTCTAGTATAGGTTGGCTCGGAGGTGTCAAATGAATAATCCGTTTTCCAAGAACACAAGAGTAATATATATATTGGAGGGTCTGGTATTTTCCTATATTATAACGGGATTGCTTCTATTATTAATATCGTTTTTAATGCTAAAGCTGGAGCTTTCCAGTGCTGTTATCAGTGCAGGAATTAACATTGCTTACATTATTTCGTCATTATCCGGAGGTTTTTTCATAGGCAAGAAGATGGAGCAGAAGAAATTCATATGGGGATTAATTATCGGAGCCCTTTACTTTATCATTCTTTTACTGGTATCATTGATAATGAACAGTGGGGGTACCCTACCTCTCGGAAACTATTTTACAGTATTTATTATCACAAGCCTAAGCGGAATGCTGGGTGGTATGATCAGCTGATATTTATATATAATATGCTATGGGTCACTGATATTCTTTTATTAGAATAACGGTGTCCCTAAGCCTAAGGAGAGAAAATGAAACGCATTTTTATTACAGGAGCAAAAGGACAATTGGGACAGGCTTTACATAAGCTGTTAAAGAATGAGCAAGATTATCTGCTATATCTTACGGATTTACAACCGGATGAAGATGATTCGGTTAAAAAACTTGATATTACCGATGAAGCCGCTGTTATTTCTGAAATAGAAGGCTTTAATCCGGATATTATTATTAACTGTGTGGCAATGACGGCTGTGGATTTATGTGAGAGCGAACAGGACAAGGCATATAGTATCAATGCCCTGGGACCGAAATATATAGCCAAAGCGGCCAATAGGATCGGAGCTAAGCTTATTCATCTATCTACGGATTATGTTTATGACGGACAAGCTGAGGTTCCTTATACTGAGGAGGATGATCCCAATCCGATTAACATATATGGTAAGACGAAGATGGAAGGGGATAATTATGTCGTTAAGTACTGCAAAAAATCGTTTATTCTTCATACAGCCGGGGTCTATGGAGAGGGGAATAACTTTGTCAGAACCATGTTAAGACTCGCAGATGAGGGCAAAAAAATCCGTGTGGTATCCGATCAGACAGTGACACCGACCAGTGCCATTGAGCTTGCAAGGGTTATATTATTCCTGATGGATACAGACAGCTATGGTAAATATCACGCCACCTGTGAAGGTAGCACCAATTGGTATGAATTTGCATTAAAGATATTTGAACTGACAGGAAAGGAAGTTGACGTTGAAGCTATTTCTGCTGCGGAATATCCTACTCCTGCAAAACGCCCCATGTATTCGGTTCTGGATAATAAGAAGCTAAAAGAACTTCATGGTTATCGAATGATGGAATGGGAACAGGCATTAAAGGAATATTTGGATGGTGAAATAATCAGATAATTACTCGCAGAAAGGTAGAAGCCATGAGATATGAGGAATATACAATAGAAGGCAGAAATGCTGTGTTGGAGGCCATTCGAGCCGGTAAAACAATAGATAAGCTGTTCATACTTAGTAATAGTCAGGATGGTCCTATCAGAACCATAACCGATAAGGCTAAGAAAATGGATACTATAATATCCTTTGTAAGCAAGGAACGCTTGGATCAGCTGTCGAAAACGGGAAAACATCAGGGCGTTATAGCATTTGCAGCGGCTTATGAATATGCAGAGGTGGAGGATATACTGGCCTCTGCACATGAAAAGAATGAAGCCCCATTTATAATACTGTTAGACAGTATTGAGGATCCGCATAATCTGGGAGCTATAATCCGTACTGCTCATCAGGCGGGAGCACATGGTATAATTATTCCGAAGCGTCGTGCAGTAGGACTTACTGCCACGGTAGCCAGAACCTCTGCAGGCGCGATTAATTACCTGCCTGTCGCTAAGGTCACTAATTTGTCCGTAACCATTGAGGAATTAAAGAAGCAGGGACTATGGTTCGTGTGTGCGGATATGGATGGGGAAATGATGTATGATTTGGACCTAAGAGGCCCCATAGGGTTGGTGATAGGCAGCGAGGGTGAAGGTGTCGGCAGACTCATAAAGGAGAAATGTGATTTTATCGCGAAGATTCCTATGTACGGACAGGTGGATTCATTAAATGCATCTGTGGCAGCAGGAATACTGGCATATGAAATTGTCAGACAGAGATTGAGTAACTAAGATAACATGACTGCTTGAGGAGGTGGTTGGATGAATGCTAAGGTAAATTATAAGGCTATGTCTGATGAAGATATTGTTAGCCGTATACAGGCCGGGGATCGTCCTGCCATGGACTTTATATTTGAGAAGTATAAGTATCTTGTGAGAAATAAGGCGAAGGCATTATTTTTAATTGGGGGAGACAGGGATGATTTAATCCAGGAGGGAATGATAGGGCTCTACAAGGCAATCCGTGATTTTCAGAGAGACAGGCAGAGCTCCTTCTTTAATTTTGCCGATTTATGCATATCAAGACAGATATATAGCGCGATCAAGGTTTCCAACAGAAAGAAGAACATTCCTCTTAATACTTATATATCAATATACACGCCCTTGACAGGAGAATATGGGGAGGGAACGGAGAAGGAAACACTGGTTGACATAATGTATCATGAGAAGGGATCAAATCCCGAAGAATTGGTTATTGACAAAGAGAATACCAGTATGATAGAATATGAACTTGTAAGACGCTTAAGCGACCTAGAAAAGAAGGTTCTCAGCTTGTATATGCAGGATTTGAAGTACGTGCAGATTGCCGAAGAGCTTGGCAAGGAGCCTAAGATGATAGACAATGCATTGACAAGAATTAAGAATAAGCTTAATCAGGTACTGAGAGATATTGATAATCAGAATGCATAAGCCGTCATTTTAATGTAAGGACATGTGTCCTGATGCAAATTGCTGTTGTAGCTCAGATGGTAGAGCACCTCATTGGTAATGAGGAGGTCAGCGGTTCAAGTCCGCCCAACAGCTTATCCGGAAAAGCCGGAATATCGAGGTGTGGCTCAGCTTGGCTAGAGCGCTACGTTAGGGACGTAGAGGCCGCAGGTTCAAATCCTGTCACCTCGATTTTTTTATTGAAAAATTCATGGCAAGCGAAACTCTTTCTTGTATGGAAATTCAGATATTGACAATAGTTTTTCCATAAGGTATACTACTTCCAACAATCGTATTTGATTAATTGGAATAAACATGAGCCGATAGGGCTTTCGGAAAGGAGTTTATTGATGAGAACATCTGCTTTCATCATGTGCAATATGACTGACATGCTTGGTATGTGTACTATGTGTAACATGCCTAGTGTTATATTGTGCTCTGATAGATGAATGTGGTGTTTTCATGATAAATATAAACTCATACTATTTGTCATAATATAGGACTATGAAAACCAACAGGAGGCTATCGGCTATCCTGTTTTTTTTCGATAATCAATGATTGTTACATAATAAAAGCTAGCGGAGGTGTGTTATGGCTAATCGGGAGCCTATGATTGAACTAATTGGGCTGGGGAAGACATTTGAGAGTAAGAATAGTTATGTTAAGGCCTTAGAGGATATTAACCTGACCATTTATGAGGGTGAAATCTTTGGTATTATAGGACTTAGCGGTGCCGGAAAGAGTACCCTGGTCAGATGCATTAATTATTTAGAGAGGCCAACGACAGGGAAGGTTATATTTGATAAAACTGATTTATCCGAGGTAGGAGATCGGGAATTATTGAAGATAAGACAGTCCATGGGCATGATATTTCAGCAGTTTAATCTTCTGATGCAGCGTAATACACTACAGAACATATGCTTTCCTTTAGAAATTGCGGGAGTATCTGTAAAGGATGCAAAGAAACGTGCTTATGAGCTTTTGGATGTTGTAGGACTAACGGATAAAGCAAAGGCGTATCCTGCACAGCTGTCCGGCGGACAGAAACAGAGAGTCGCCATAGCAAGAGCACTGGCCACTAAGCCAAAGGTTCTCCTATGCGATGAAGCCACCAGTGCACTGGACCCCACTACCACGAGATCGATTCTTGAACTGTTAAGAGAAATCAACAAAAACTTAGGTATTACTATAGTCGTGATTACCCATGAAATGAGTGTTATTGAAGAAATATGTAATAGGGTTGCAATCATTGATGAGAGCCGAATAGCTGAAATAGGCGATGTGGAGGAAGTCTTTATGCGACCGAAATCAAAGATTGCCAGACAGCTTGTCTTTTCAGGGGCTAATCATATCGACTCCTTTGTAGGTGAGGACAAATGCCGTATTATATTTGACGGACGAACCTCGTTCGAGCCTGTAATAGCCAATATGGTATTGGAATGCAGAACACCGGTGAATATTCTGTTTGCAGATACAAAGGATATAGACGGAAAAGCATTCGGACAGATGGTTATACAGCTTCCTGAGGATGAATCCAGTAAGAAGCGTATATTCGCATATCTCGAGATGCATAAAATACCCCATGAGGAGGTGCTATAGCATGTTTAGTCAGGCAATGTTGGAATTAATCGGTATCGGAATTTTGGAGACGCTATATATGACTATATTGTCCTCTGTATTGGCTTATATACTTGGACTTCCTCTTGGAATACTGTTAGTGATAACTGACAAGGATGGGATAGCTCCCATGGTGACTATAAACCGAATCATAGGATTTATAGTTAATATATTTCGTTCTATCCCGTTTGTCATACTATTGGTAGCCTTACTCCCCTTTACAAGGATGGTTGTCGGAACTACACTTGGACCAAACGCATTGGTTGTACCATTGGTTATAGGATCGGCACCCTATATTGCAAGGCTTGTGGAATCCTCTTTAAAGGAAGTGGACCATGGAGTAATAGAGGCGGCACAGTCTATGGGAGCTTCTCCTTCTCAGATTGTGTTTAAGGTACTTATTCCCGAGGCTATGCCATCGCTTATCATGGGAGGAGCCATTGCGGTAATAACCATTCTTAGTTATTCGGCAATGGGCGGATTTGTCGGAGCAGGAGGTCTGGGGACCTTAGCTATTAACTATGGATATTACCGGTATCAGGTTAATATTATGCTAATAACCATAGCCATACTGGTGCTTATCGTACAGGGCTTTCAGGAGCTCGGAGGAAGGCTGATGAGGCGATTCGACAAGAGATTATAAAAAATAGAATAAATCTAAAATATATTGGAGGGATTAATATGAAAAAAATTATAGTTATCTTAACACTTATAGCACTATTTGTAGGCGTGCTTGGAGGATGCGCCAACAGTAAGGATAAGGGGAAGCCGAAAAAGATAGTTGTAGGTGCGAGTATTACACCTCATGCTGAAATCCTTGAAGTAGCTAAGGGTGTATTGGAATCAAAAGGCTTTGAGCTTGAAATCAAAGAATATAATGATTATGTTCAGCCTAATGTAGCCTTGGATGCAGGGGATCTAGATGCGAATTATTTCCAGCATCAGCCGTATCTGGATCAATTTAATGCGGATAGGGATATGGATCTTGTGTCTGTGGCAATTATCCATTATGAGCCCTTTGGCGTATATCCTGGTAAGACAAAGAGTATAGAAGAGCTTAAGGACGGAGCCGAGATATCCATTCCTAATGACGGAACCAATGAGGCAAGAGCGCTTCTTTTATTAGAGGCTCAGGGACTGATTAAGCTTGCCGACGGCGTAGGTATGGAAGCAACCGTAATCGATATCGTGGAGAATCCCAAAAATCTTGTTATCCATGAAATTGAAGCCGCTCAGCTTGCCCGTTCACTACAGGATGTGGATTTAGCCGTAATCAACGGTAACTTTGCCATACAGGCAGGACTAAATGTTGCTAAGGATGCCATAGCCGTAGAGGATAAGGATTCGGTAGCGGCAGAAACCTATGGAAATGTTATCGCGGTAAGAAAAGGCGATGAAAACAGAGAGGAAATTAAAGCTCTTGTAGAAGCCCTAAAGAGTGACGAGGTTAAAGAATTTATTGACTCCACATATGAAGGGGCAGTCGTTCCGAAATTTTAATAATGATATAAATACCAATTATGACGAGGGGGATGTTTTCTAAAACATCCCCCTCATTTGTAAAAAATTACATAGGCATATTATCGTTGATTTATTGCGGGAAAGAGTATTATATGCTACTATTAACTTGGGATGTAGCACTAATTAGATAAGGGGGGATACAGATGAGAAGACTATTAAAGCTTAAGCGGAATTATCTGTTATTTTTATTTCCGTTATCTTTTTTATTGATTTTTATAGCAAGAAAGAGCAGTGTATTTGCTGAAAATATATATGCTTTACGTATCTACAAATGGTTATCACAATTTGTTTCCCTTATTACCGGTCTCGTACCGATATCCTTAGCAGAGCTTCTTATTATTTTTCTTCCGATTATCCTGATAATATTATTGACAAGATTTATAATACGCCTAATAAAGGACAAAGACAACAGGGGAATAAATGCCGCTAAGGGCCTGATAAATATACTATGTGCTCTAAGTGTGGTCGTGTTTGCATTTACCCTTTTGGGCGGTCTTAATTATTACAGGTATAACTTTAGCTATTATTCTAATCTTGAGGTTGATAAATACTCAGTGGAGGAATTATACGGTTTAACCAAGACGCTGGCAGAACAGGCCAACGATCTTAGGAGCAAAGTGCCAGTGGTAGATGATAATGGAGTATTCAAGTTGTCAATGAACAATTTTGAGCTTGCTAAGGAGGCTAACAGGGCAATGAAGAGCCTGTCGGAAGAATATCCTGTCTTTAGGGGCAGGTATGCTCCTCCCAAGCCGGTTCTTCTGTCGTCACTCATGTCATATGCTGAGATTACGGGAATATTTATACCCTTTACAATGGAAGCCAATGTGAATGTCGATATAGAGGATTTCTCAATACCTTATACCATGTTGCATGAGATGGCGCACCAACGGGGATTTATGAGAGAGGATGAGGCGAACTTTATTGCATATTTGGTAGGTATAAAATCCGGTAATGTGGAATTTATGTACAGCAGTACGATGCTTGCTCTGATTTCATCCGGTAACGCACTGTATAAACAAAATAGTGATATGTATTTTGAAATCAGAAGCTCGTATTCGGAGGGAGTGGTAAAGGATATACGGGCACAAATCGAATACTGGACAAAATATGAGGATACGGTAGTTAGTACGGTATCTAACAGGATTAACGACACCTACCTAAAGGCTAATGCCCAAGCGGATGGAGTAAAGAGCTATGGTCGAATGGTGGATTTGCTATTGGCCATGTATAGAGCAGAGCTTATAAAAGAAGAATAAATCAACTTCACAAGCATATGAACAGCCCTAAAAATTTTAGGGTTGTTTTTTTTATAAGTTATGATATAATTATTAAGTAAATATTAACAAAATGTTATGTAATTTTCAAAGTTGTAACATTTTGAATTCAAGGAGATTGTTATGAATGCTATAAAGAAACTATTCGTTGCTGCTTTAGCATTACTGCTGGTTACTGTAAGTCTTAGTGAAGCGACATATGCGGCGGAGCTTACTGACATAGATGCCGTTGCAGATACATATAATGTAGCCGATTCTGAGACCGACGAGACTGACGCTGAAGCCGTAACCGAGAATATTGAAGACATCGAAGCTGATACGGATTCTGAGGATATATTTGACCCCGAGTTATATGAAATATATATTGATGAACAGGGACAAGTATACTATATAGAAAAAGAGCCTAAAGAACCGGAAACCGATGAGGTTATTCAGGAGGAAGAGGCTAAAGAGGAGAAGAAAGAGCCTACATACTCCAAACTGGATCTCAGACTTTTGGCATGTCTCGTTTATACTGAGGCAGGAAACCAGCCCTATGAGGGAATGCTGGCGGTTGCCAATGTGGTATTGAACAGAGTAAAAAGCGATGCTTACTACCATGTGAATACCATTGAGGAAGTAATATTTGATAAAATGTGGGCGGTTCAGTTCTCGGTCACTACTAAGAATAAGAAGACTGGAAAGAGCATGATGGATAAAGCACTGGAATCTTATGATTCGGGTAAGTTCTCAGGCAAGAATCCTAAAGCCGAGAAAAAGGCCATGGAGAAGGCGATAAAGGCAGCAAAAGAGGCCCTTAACGGCAAGAATAACATAGGCGATTACTTATGTTTTAGGCTGAACAACAGCGGAGCCAAAAAAATCAAGAAGAAATATAGTGATTATAGGATAATCGGTGACCACATTTTCTATCGTACCAAATAATTTAATTAAATAAGTATAAATAGGCTGATGCATAACAAGTACAGGATTTTTCGGTACTTATTGTATCAGCCTTTTAAAATATCACTTTAATCTTAGTCGATAATGTGCTATTATATGTAATGAACCCATATATGGATAATAGTACCGTAATTGGTAATACATATAGAAGACATTTATATACATACAAAAGAATCTTTACAGGAGGTATTTTCATGGATAATTTATTTTCAGGCCTAGAGGAGTTCGGACTTGACAATTTATCAAATATTAATATATATGACGAGGAAGAAAAGCAGGAGGCTGAGGTTAAGAAAAAAGCGGGCAATACCTTTTCTGAAGAGGATATTATATTTGATAAGACATTTTCCTGTCCGGTATGCGATACTGACTTTAAAGCAAAGAGCGTCATGACCGGTAAGGTTAAGCTACAAAAGCTTGATACCGATTTAAGACCAAAATATCTAAAGGCCGATCCCTTAAAATACGATGCTATTCTATGTACCAATTGCGGGTATGCATCCTTAACCAGATTTTTTAAATATGTTACATATAAACAAGCAGAATTAATTAAAAATACCATATCGGTTAATTATAAGCCAACCGCTGAAACAGAAGGTATATATAGCTATGATGATGCCATAGCCAGACATAAGATGGCATTGGTAAGCTCAATTGTTAAGAAATCCAAAACATCTGAAAGAGCTTATACCTGTCTGAAGACAGCATGGGTAATCAGAGGAAAGGCGGAGACACTGCCCGGCGATACTCCAAATTATAAGCAGGTTATAGCTCAGCTTCGTAAAGAGGAATTGGAGTTCATACAGAATGCGTATGATGGCTTTTGTGAGGCGTTTATGAAAGAAACATTCCCTATGTGCGGAATGGATGAGAACACGGTTACATTACTTGTGGCTGAGTTGGCGAGAAAAATCGGTAAATATGATGAATCTTCCAGATGGATATCGAGAGTATTAATCTCCAGAGATGCCAGTGAAAGAATTAAGGACAGAGCAAGAGAAATTAAGGAACTAATAAAAGAGGGAAAAAATTGAAGGAAAAATTACACACAATACCGGTAAACGAAGCATTTGATATTGGTGGTGAATGTCCGGTCTGCAACATGAGAAAAGAACTGGAAACCAAAGCGATAGACTTCACCATGGGACCCAGTTATATGGAGGATGATGTCCGAGGGGAAACATCCAGGCTGGGCTTTTGCGAAAGACATATCGAGCTTCTATATAAAAATCAAAACCGCCTTGGACTATCTCTGATTCTAAAAAGTCATATGGATAGAGTGATAAAGGATATAGAAAAGCTTACGGGCAGTAGTTCAAAGCTTCCTGCACCGGGCATATTTAGAAAGCAGAGCGAGAATTCCGGTGTTGTATCTTATATTGAAAAGCTGGAGGACTCCTGCTATATATGCGAGATGATTAACAGGACCTTTGATCGGTATATAGCCACTATATTTTATCTGTACCGGCAGGAGGAAAGCTTTAGGAAGAAGTTCAGAGCTTGCCTTGGCTTTTGTAACAGGCATTATGGTATACTTTATAAGCAGGCACCGAAGCATTTAAGCGGCGGACAGCTTAAGGATTTCATCAGTGAATTAAATTCGCTGTATCTCGATAACATGAAAAGAGTCAATGAGGACTTGGAATGGTTTATTAATAAATTTGACTACCGTTATGCAGATGAGCCATGGAAAAATTCAAAGGATGCCTTACCACGGACTATCAACAAGACCAATAGCATAATAAAGAGTTCATAGGATTTGTAACGTTTTGGTATAGAGTTTCTAATTCAGCATATACTAAAAAAGTATAATATACTAATAATAGTATATTTATATAAATATGGTATATATAGGAATATGAAAAGTTATTACCATAGGGTGATAACTTTTTATTGTTGGAGCGAAACTCTTTCAAATATATGAAATCCCACCTTTATAGAGGTGAAAATTTAAAAAAATGAGAAAAATAGAGAAAACAAGAGATTTTAAGAGCTTTTAACAATATTGCGGTAGAAATTTACTAGAAAAGAAGTTGCATATTTAAGATAAATTTACTAATATATTAAATATCTTTAGCACTCATTCAGCAAGAGTGCTAATAATTATCAAAAATTGGATATAAGGAGGAATATTAATGAAGCTAGTACCATTAGGAGATAAGGTAGTTTTAAGGCAGTTAGTTGCTGAAGAGACAACAAAATCCGGAATAGTATTACCCGGTCAGGCCAAAGAAAAGCCACAACAGGCAGAGGTTGTAGCAGTAGGACCAGGTGGCATGGTTGATGGTAAGGAAGTAACAATGCAAGTGAAAGTCGGAGATAGAGTTATCTATTCTAAATATGCCGGAACAGAAGTAAAGCTGGATGATGAGGAATTCATCATTGTTAAGCAGAATGATATAGTTGCAATAGTAGAAGACTAATTAAGGAGGATTATAATATGGCAAAGGATATTAAATACGGTGCAGATGCACGTAAAGCCCTAGAAGCGGGTGTTAATAAATTAGCTGATACAGTAAGAGTTACTTTAGGTCCTAAGGGAAGAAATGCAGTTTTAGATAAGTCATTCGGAACTCCTTTAATTACTAACGACGGTGTAACAATTGCTAAGGAAATCGAGCTGGAAGATCCATTCGAGAATATGGGCGCACAGATTCTTAAGGAGGTTGCTACTAAGACTAATGATGTTGCCGGTGACGGAACCACAACCGCTACTGTTCTTGCACAAGCTATGATTAGGGAAGGTATGAAGAACCTGGCAGCCGGAGCAAATCCGATTATCTTAAGAAAAGGTATGAAGAGAGCAACCGATACAGCAGTGGATTCTATCATTAAGATGAGCTCTAAGCTAACCGGTAAGGATCAGATTGCAAGAGTAGCTGCAATATCTGCCGGAGATGATACCGTTGGACAATTAGTTGCTGATGCAATGGAAAAGGTAAGCAACAATGGTGTTATCACAGTAGAAGAATCCAAGACAATGTTAACCGAATTGGATTTGGTTGAAGGTATGCAGTTTGACCGCGGATATATCTCAGCTTATATGTGCACAGATATGGATAAGATGGAAGCGGTTCTTGAGGATCCTTATATCTTAATCACCGATAAGAAGATTACAAATGTTCAGGAGATATTACCTCTTCTTGAGCAGGTGGTTCAATCCGGTGCTAAGCTATTAATAATTGCCGAGGATGTTGAGGGCGAAGCTCTTACAACAATCGTTTTAAATAAATTAAGAGGAACATTTACCTGCGTAGCCGTTAAGGCTCCCGGATATGGTGACAGAAGAAAGGCTATGCTTCAGGATATAGCTATCCTTACCGGTGGAACAGTAATTACCGAAGAGCTTGGACTTGAACTGAAGGAAACCACCATGGATCAGCTTGGCCGTGCAAAATCCGTTAAGGTTCAGAAGGAAAATACTATTATAGTAGACGGTGAAGGCGATAAGGCTGAGATAGAAGCCAGAATCAATCAGATTAAGGCTCAAATCGAAGAGACAACATCTGAGTTTGATAAGGAAAAATTACAGGAGAGACTCGCTAAGCTTTCAGGCGGAGTTGCAGTTATTAAGGTTGGTGCTGCAACAGAGACAGAAATGAAAGAAAGCAAGCTTCGTATGGAAGATGCTCTGGCAGCAACAAGAGCAGCTGTTGAGGAAGGTATCGTAGCAGGTGGTGGTTCTGTATTCATCCATGCAGCTAAGGAAGTAGCTAAATTAGCCGCATCCTTAGAGGGTGACGAAAAGACCGGTGCTAACATAATTCTTAAGGCTCTGGAAGCACCTCTACACTGCATCGTTGAAAATGCAGGTCTTGAGGGCTCCGTTGTAGTCAGCAAGATTAAGGATAGTAAATCCGGAATCGGATATGATGTACTGAACGAAGCATATGTGGATATGGTAGAAGCAGGTATCTTGGATCCCACAAAGGTTGCAAGAAGTGCTCTGCAAAACGCAACAAGTATTGCTTCCACATTACTGACTACAGAATCAGTAGTTGCCAACATTAAATCCAATGAACCCGTTATGCCTCCCGGTGGCGGCGGAATGGGAATGATGTAAATATCAATTTATATCCGGAGGGTGCAAAGCACCCTCCATGTTTTTTGTAACTTTCTTTTTTATACCAAGCCGTTTTTATATGTTGACAATTGTTTAGGGATTATATATGATATAACAGAAACTAAATACAATACATATTTTATTAGCTAGGGGAGCACATGCTGAGAGGTATGCACTGCATACTGACCCTCATTACTTGATCCGGGTAATACCGGCGTAAGGAAGCAATCTAGTGTCCCCTCCTAATTAAATCTAAGGAGGATTTTTTATGTTTAAAAAACTATTTGATTTTTTCGTTGTAACTGATATCGAGAACCAAAGCTTTTATCCCACCACTGCGGGAAATATAGCATTATTGGTTATCATAGCACTTCTTTTCGTGGCTATACTGGCTATCGGCGGAGGAAAGAAAAAGCTCAGTGCTAAGCAATTGGCCTTTTCGGCTGTTGCTATGACACTGGCTGTTATCACATCGATATTTACGGTATATGAGTTGCCCTTTGGCGGTTCTATTACTTTATTCAGAATGTTCTTTATTTGCTTTATCGGGTATCTATATGGGACAAAGGTCGGTGTTATAACCGGAGCGGCCTATGGAATATTGGACTTTATACTAAAGCCCTTTGCGATAACCCTTATACAGCCACTTCTTGATTATCCCGTTGCATTTGGATGTCTGGGACTGGCAGGATTGTTCTCTAAATCAAAATATGGAATAATTAAGGGCTATCTCTTAGGTGTTACCGGAAGATTTATCTGTCATGTATTAACAGGAATAATATATTTCTATGAGTATGCCGATGGGAAAAATGTTGTTATATATTCTCTGACATATAATGCATCCTATATAGTTCCGGAAGCAATACTTACAATATTAATTCTTCTAATACCTGCGGTAAGACAGTCGCTTGGCGAAATAAAGAAGATGGCACAGTAAGGAGTCGTTAACCCTCAGCCATTCTGGTAACCGCCACATATATGCCTGATAGTCTGTACCAGGTAGGTAAGTCCACAATGCCGGTTACGGGCATGTTAAAGATGCTCTGAAAAGTTCTGACGGCTTCTGCAGTCTGTTCATTGTATTGACCGGTTACCGCAACCTTTGGAATCAGACTATAGGCATTTCCGATAGCATTAAGCTGTTCCTGTATCATTCTTACATCGTCTCCGCTGGCTCCTATATTTAGGTTATAGCCGGGCCACGATGCAGGAACTCCGGATACCTGTGGTGCGGTATTGATAAAAATTGAGTTGCCGTAAAAATGTCTGAGGATACTGATTGCATCATATCCCTGATCGCCTAAATCCTTTGAACCCCATTGTGTCATCCAGTTGGGGCATTGAACTCTGATACCGTCACAATACTGGGTGAGGATGGGCTGCTTGACATTAGGTCTGGACAGATAATTTACGAATAATGCATCCACAATTAATCCTATATTATCGAAGATATTACGTCCGGGTATCCATTTATGGTCAAATGCTGTAGAAGAGGTAAGTGTGAAATTGAAACCCTGGTTGCGATACCATTCAGTAAAGACTCTGTTTAGAGTAAAAGAAAGAATGGCGAGGACATTAGCCTGTATGGTCGATTCAGGCCAGGTTGCATATATCTCACTTGAAGCAACATTTTTAATATAATCTCTGAATTTAACATAATAATTGGCGGCTGTGGTATCCGTCGGTGGTCCGTCATGTACAATAACATATTCGGGAATAACAACCTGTCGTAATACTATTTCACCTGTTTCTGCCTCCGGATTTATTTCAGGCTCGGCTATCTTTGGTGGATAGTCGCCCCACAGGGTATGGGGACCAATGACAAACAGAGACCCCTGAGCGTTTGGATCATCAGTTTCCTCCATGGTTGCGCTTTGTATTGCCGTTACATCTGCAAATACCTGTAGGTTTGAGATACTTACAGGAGTATAATTGGGCTGCATGGTATGGATGTTATATTCTGAATAGGGCTGCACATCCGAAGGGGCAAGACTGTAGTCAATAGGCGGAGCAGGCAGCTCTACCTGAGGCGTTATCCCCGAAACATCTGTAGTCAGTTCTTCCAGCACTACATCCGGCCGTGCAGGAGACGAAATTCTGACAGTGGCGCCTTCCACCGGAAACATATTTGGTGTAACACAACGAATCTGCAATCTTCCAAGGGATTGAGTCGTTAACTCAGTGGGATATACTCTTATATTCTTATTCCTTTTAGTAATTTTATTCATAATTTATACTCCTATCCGGGCTACTTCTACATATTAATAACTTATGTTTATGTAGCCGGAATGTGATTATGATAATAAGAATAAAAAAATGGCAACCGCTCTTATGAGCGACTGCCAAATTTCATATACATATAAACATATAATTATTAAATACTTATCTTATGGGCTTTAAGCCTACGTGTAAGGAACTTAACTGAGTTTCAGTTATAGCTAAGAATCTTTCCTCATATTTTTGCTTTAATTCTGCCATATCAAACCTTGAACTTAAATGTCTGTCCAGTGCTTCTATTAAAGCCTGACCGCTCAGAATATCGGGCAACTCCGAAGTGTCTTCATTTTCCGATAGGGTACTTGCGGTCGTATTGGTTGTAGATGTGGAATTATCGGTACCTGCACCGGTATCTGTGGCCTGTGCCGCATCTGTAGTTGAAGCGGAGGTATCGACTGGTTCTACTGAATTAAAAAAATCAAATAAAGCACTTGTCAACTCAACTTCAGACAATATATTGAGTTCGGGATGCTGCTGAAAATAATCGATTAACAGCGGCACATCCTCGGGATTAGTTACGATAACACTACAGGTAGAAAATTTACGGCTGCCATCCTGATACGTAGCATCGATTTCAGCAAACACGAATGTCATGCCGTGACTTCTGGCGGTTACGCGTCCACCGGTACTAACCGAAGCAATAGTGGGATCAAAGCTTGAAAATTTAGGTGACTCGGCAGTATTATAAGGCTTCATTACAACCTCCAACAGGAAGCTCTGTTCAAGACCTATAAACAGTCTGGACCGTGTAAGCTTAACACTGAATGCCGGCGGTCCCACAGTAACTTCACAGGTAAGCGGCGTGGTATTAAGACCTCTTCTTACTGTCGCAGTAATAGTTGTTGTTCCCACTTTATTTGCAGTAAAGACACCATCATCATTAACAGATGCTATTTCAGGATCAGCTGACCTAAATGTAACCTTAGCATCATTTTCAAGGTTATATACTCTAAGGGTAAATGATTTACCATTTACCAGAGTAATTGACCTAAGGTTAAGTCTGTATTCGTTATTTTTCTCCTTTTCAATTTCTGATGCCTGGGCTATACTAACTGGAGTCTGCATAATATGTGGCAAAAAGGTAAAGAAAAGAAGTAAGCCAAGGGAAATTATACATTTAAATAAAAATTTCTTTTTCAAGGCACTTCCTCCGATTTATGGAAATACTATGTCACATCCTATTTATTCTATACCATACTATATCAACTGTTTTTGTCAGAAACGTGTCATAATCGGGTTTATATTTTAATAAATTGTTACAGAATATGAGAACTGGAATTAAGTGTAAACAGAATAAAGTTTTACTACTTGTTTTCCGATATACAATTAATATATAATAATACTATATGTTAACTTCTTAATGGTTTTGTATTTTATAGTTAGTCTTTGTAAAAAAATTAAATATATTCAGATACCAAGGATAATGTTTAGCAATAAAAAGGAGGTAACTATTATGCAACATATCTTAATAGCAGACGATAATCGTGATATTACGGATATATTATCGACCTATTCCAAAATGGAGGGATTTGAGCCTTTAGTTGCCGCAGATGGAGAGGAAGCCATCCGATTATTCAACGAATATAAACCGGATGTTGTATTATTGGATGTCATGATGCCAAAGGAGGATGGTTATGAGGTATGCAGAAAGATAAGAAAGAAATCGAATGTACCGGTTATTCTCATAACTGCCAGAGGTGAGGATTTTGATAAGATAATGGGACTCGACATAGGAGCTGATGATTATATAGTAAAACCATTTAGTCCGAGAGAGGTTATGGCAAGAATAAGGGCTGTTCTTAGAAGGATGGCAAAGACGGACAAGGATAGCACTTCGGAAAACGTTATTACCATAAGTAATCTGGAGATTAATTTAGAGGAATACACCTTACATATTGGTGGGAAGAAAATTGCCCTTACCAAAAAAGAAATTGAAACGATGTGGACATTAGCATCTAATCCTAACAAAGTGTTTACAAGAGATAACCTACTTGACAGCCTTTGGGGATTTGATTATTTCGGTGACAGCCGAACGGTGGATTCCCATATCAAGCGTCTTCGTGCTAAGATAGATGCCGTGGAACATCCTGAATGGAGCATTAAAACCATCTGGGGTGTAGGGTATAAATTCGAATTGCTCGAAGATTAGCCAGCCCATAAGGTGAAGGAGTAAATTAGTTATGGCAAAGGAAAACAAGGTTCGTGTATATAACCGACTGTTTTTTAAGCTGTATTTAAACTATGCAGTAATGTTACTACTTACTGCAGTTTTAATATGTTTGATTTTTATTCAGCTGTATAAAGACACTGCAATGAAAAATGAGCAGGAAAAATTAAAACAACAGGCAATAAACATATCTGAGATAATGACGACTAACTATATAAATACTAACAACTATAGTGGTTTTTTGGATTTTCTGATCACTTTGCAAAAGAGTATGGACCTGGATATTTGGAGCATATCAAATCCCAATGCCATCATTCCGATGGATGAAAGCATGGAAACGAATTCCTTCGAGGAGTTCTCTGTTGATTATAGAGAGTATGCTGCCTTGGTTACTAGTGCTTTTCAAAACAGATATGAATTTTCTATTGCCGATGATGAGATATATCAGACACAGACTATAACCATGGCAGTTCCCATATATGGAGCCAACAGAGAGGTTGTAGGAGCCTTGCTTATGAAGACTCCTGTCAAAGTGCTTAAGGATATTATCGATGACAGCCTTTCACTCATAGTCATAAGCAGTGTGGTTGGCCTGGCAATCTCGTTTATCATAGTTATTATATTTGCGACTGAGCTGTCATTACCTATAACCAGAATGCGTTCGACTGCCCTGTCACTTGCGGCGGGAAATTATCATTCAAAGACAGGAATAAAACGTAATGACGAAATAGGCGATTTGGCTAAGACCGTGGATATACTGTCAGAAAAGCTTTTAGAAAACGAAATTCAAAGAAAAAACCTGGATCAGATGCGGCTTGATTTTTTTGCGAATGTCTCCCATGAGCTTAGGACTCCGATTACGGTTATAAGAGCATATACCGAAACCCTGGTTGACGGGGTGGTAAAGGATGAGGAAAAGGTAAATCAATATTATGAAAGAATGCTTTTAGAATGTAAGAGCATGGAGCGTCTTGTAGGTGACCTTATGCTTCTGTCAAGGATGCAGAATCCTGATTTTGCTATTGATAAAGAGCCTGTTAATCTGGTGCAGGTATTTGATGATATAAATCGAAGCATTACCACTTTGGCCGAGAAGAAAAACATCAAGATAGATATCACTAAGGAACAGCCGGTCATCATGATGTCAGGTGATTATGACCGATTGAGACAGATGTTTATCATTATATTGGATAATGCCATAAAATTCTCTGATGAGGGAAAAACTGTTTACATAAATATATCAAAAACGGACAAGATAACAGTATCTATAAAGGATGAAGGCATAGGAATAGATACCAATGATTTAGAGAATATATTTGAGAAATTTTACAAGTCGAATTTACGACAAAATGCTTCAGGAACAGGTCTTGGTTTAGCTATAGCCAAGCAGATTGCCATCAAGCATGAGGGAAGTATCGATGTTGATTCCAAATTAGGTGAAGGAAGCTGCTTTACTTTTACATTTCCTATATATAATATGGATGATATGGACGATTCATCCCTGTAAATACCATCAAAAATTATGATAAAAACCTTGAAATACAATAGCTAATCTATTATAATATAGTTAAAGAAGTTCCTGAGATGTTCGACACTCCTGTAATTTTGAACCTACATGATTAAACAGGGATTCCTACATTTGTAGGTGGATGTCAAGCCGCCGTATGTAGCGGAAGGCAGAAGCTTACATGCGGTTACCCACCTAGCTTTGCTAGGAGTCAAAATGCAGGAAACGGCATTTCGGGTATATACTAAAGATGAGAGCGGCTACGGCCGCTTTTTTTTGTAATAGGGAAGATCGTCTTATTACGTCGTTAAATCACCGTGTTTGGAGATAGTGCTTGTATTTTACCGAATAAAATTCTATAATATGCTTAATATATGCTTAATACAGTGTGAAATGGAGAAGTCTATGAAGCATGGATTTATAAGGGTAGCCGCCACCAGCCCCAAAATCAGGCTGGCCGATTGCAGCTACAACGGAGAGCAAATAATCAAATGCATAGAGAATGCGGCCCATAGTCAGGTAAAGCTTCTGGTTTTTCCTGAGCTTTGTGTTACCGGGTATTCCTGCGGAGATTTGTTCTTTCAGGATATCCTTATTAGCCATGCAATGGAACAGGTGAAGAACATAGCGAGGTCTACCGCGGATAAGGATCTGATCGCGGTAATTGGATTTCCTTATGAGAATAAGGGAAGGCTGTATAATACGGCGGCCGTCCTGTACAGAGGAAAGATATTGGGACTGGTACCCAAAATGAGTATACCTAATTACGGCGAGTTTTATGAGACCAGGTATTTTTCCATAGGACCGAAGAATCCTATAAAGGTTGATTTTCTTGGGGAAGAAGTATATTTTGGTTCAAGGTTATTATTCGAATCAACAGATATACCTGATTTTGTATTAGCCGTTGAGATCTGTGAGGACTTATGGATTCCTATGTCTCCGAGTAATTCCCATTGTATTGCAGGAGCCACCGTGATAGCCAATTTATCTGCCAGCAATGAGATAATTGGAAAGGCAAGATACAGAAGAGAGCTGGTACAGAGCCAGTCGAGAAGACTGATTTGCGGATATGTATATTCCGATGCCGGGGAAGGAGAATCAACCACGGATTTGGTCTTTTCCGGACATAGCCTTATTGCCGAGAACGGAGTATTGCTTTCGGAAGCAGAACCCTTTCAGAATAGAATGATTATAAATGAGATTGACTTAGGAATCATAAAAAGCGAGAGAAAGAGAATGAATACCTACAAGGAGCATGACGGTGCAGAGCATATCCGTATTAAGTATTCATTTTCCAATGATAATAGAGTGCTTAGGCCTTATGATTTAATTAGAAGAATTGACCCCTCTCCCTTTGTTCCGGAGAAAATTTCAGAGCGAAAGGACCGTTGTAAGGATATCTTTACAATTCAGGCCATGGGACTGAAGGCAAGGCTTTCTCATGTGGGAGCAAAGTGTGCCGTTTTGGGTGTATCGGGAGGCCTAGACTCGACTCTCGCTCTATTGGTAACTCATAAGTCCTTTGAGATGCTTGGGCTCGACAGTAAGGGAATACTTGCTGTTACCATGCCGTATCATGGTACGTCCGACCGTACCTATAATAATGCCGTATCCCTTGCAAAGTATCTTGGTGCAACGCTTATAGAAATACCCATAAAGGATGCGGTGGAGCAGCATTTTAATGATATAGGCCACGATAAAGACGCCCATGATATAACCTATGAGAATTCCCAAGCAAGAGAAAGAACTCAAATACTTATGGATCTTGCAAATAAACATAACGGACTGATGGTAGGCTCCGGTGATTTGTCCGAACTGGTTCTGGGATGGGCCACCTATAACGGAGACCATATGTCTATGTATGGAGTTAATTCCTCCGTTCCAAAGACTTTAATTCGATCCATAGTGGAATGGTATGCAGATTCTACTGATAATAATAATCTGGCAGAAGTTTTAAGGGATATAATAGATACGCCTGTAAGTCCGGAGCTTATACCACCCACAGAGGGGAAAGAGCATCAGCTTACTGAGGATTATATAGGACCTTATGAGCTACATGATTTCTTTATCTATTATGTTCTTAGGTATGGATTCTCTCCGGAAAAAATTTATCGAATGGCTAAGGCAGCATTTGCGAATAAGTATAAGGATGAGGAAATATTAAAATGGCTGCAGCTGTTTTATAACAGATTTTTTGCACAGCAGTACAAGAGATCCTGCCTGCCTGACGGACCGAAGGTGGGTATAGTGGCTGTTTCTCCGAGAGGAGATTTAAGGATGCCAAGTGATGCCAAGGCAAAGCTATGGTTAGATGAAGTAAAACGCATATCAAAATAAAAAGCAAAACACAGCGAATAATAGGAAGTGTTAAAGGAGAGGAAGATTAATATGGCACTAAAGATTGTTACAGACTCCGCATCAGATACACCGGTTTGGATTATTGAGGAATTTGGACTACATGTAATACCTACGCCCGTAGTTATAGAAGAGAAGGATTATTTTGACGGAAAGACAATATTTCCCGAGGAATTCTATAGTATACTTCAAAGCGGTAAGGATATTAAGACTTATCATATCAATGCTCAGATGTTTTATGATAATTTCTTGCCCTATGCTCAGAATAACGATGAGGTAATCTACATATGCTTCTCAACCGGAATCGCAGGGACTTACAATGCGGCAAATATTGCAAAGACAGAGCTTCTGGAGGAATACCCTGATTTTGATTTAACTATAATCGATTCTAAGTGTGCCTCATTGGGCTTTGGACTGGTTACATATTATGCTCTGATGATGCAGAAAAACGGAGCAAGCAAAGAGGAAATCATAGAAGGAATAAGATGGCATTGTGACCATATGGAGCATATTTTTACGGTTAAGACCCTGGAATATCTGTTAAAGGGAGGCAGGCTAAGTAAGACCTCAGCCATAGCAGGAAGTCTGCTGGATATTAAGCCTATTATTCAGGTTAATGACTTGGGTGCACTTGAAGCAATAGAGAAGGTCAGAGGCAGACATAAGTCCTTGAAACGCCTTGTGGAAATCGTAGGTGAAAGAGGTAAGGATCTGTCTAATCAAATCATAGGTGTTGTCCATGGTGATGATGCAGAGACTATGGAGGAAGTTAAGAAAATGCTTAGAGAGGCTTATGGTTGTAAGCATTTTATAGACAATTATGTAGGCTGTGCAATCGGAGCACATACCGGACCGGGAATAATCGGTATTATATTCTTGGACGATAAATCCCCATATATATCTAATATAGATAAATGATATAGAGTAAACGATAGAACAACGTTCTATAAGTAAACGACCATAATTGGTGTTACTTGCAGAACGTTGTTCTAAGAAGGTGCTATGTAAGTATGGTTAAGGTGTGACCTTGGCTTTGTCGAGTGCAACCTTAATCGCTTCAATCAGGAGAGTCTGTGTATATCGGCTGTCGTCCCTTAATTCTATCTCATCTATTGGAACATCGTTGCTTAACTGAGCCGAAATCTCATCCAGGGCGGTGGGAACAAGAGGATACATAGTAGTAATTGTCTCGTCAATATTTACGATTCGAACCGAATTGATATGGTTTTCATCCACTATCACCTCGAGATTGATTACCGTATCGCTTAGTGGAATGGAGGAGGTCCATACTCCCGCTTTATATAACTTAGTTTCAGAGGCAACATCTTCTTTATCCTTACCACTGAACATAAATATCAACAGAAGAATCAGAAGAATACCTAATGCAGCAAAAATTACCGTATATATAATTTCTTTTAATTGAATAACGACTATTTTCGTCTTTGCCATTTCTATCCTCCGGAGCATAATAGCTTCATTATCTAAAATCTTATTATATATTATTAATCAGTATAATAAATTATGCCGACAAGTTGAGAGAAATCGATGAATAGAAGGTGTGGTTATGTCCTTACAACTATATCTTGGAAGTGCCGGATCCGGTAAGTCCTATCAGATGTATAAAAATATCATAGAGGAATCGCAGAAAAACCCGGGAACCAATTATCTGATTATCGTACCTGAGCAGTTCACTCTGCAGACCCAGAAGGATATCGTGTCCATGCATCCGAATCATGGAGTTATGAATGTGGATATCCTGTCTTTTATGCGCTTTGCATATCGCATCTTTGACGAGGTAGGCGGGAATAATTTTCCCATACTGGAGGATACCGGTAAGAGTATGGTTATACGAAAAGTCGTGGCTGAAAAGAGGAAGGAACTTATACTGTTCGGTGCCGGTGTTAAGAAGACAGGCTTTATCAATGAGCTAAAATCCCTTCTGTCTGAGTTCTATCAATATAACATCAGGCCGGAGGATTTTGAAAAAATGATGGATATAACTGCAAAAAAGCCGGTCCTTAAGGCGAAGCTTCATGATATCCGTACCATATTCGAGGGCTTTGCAGATTTTATGAAGGAACGGTATATAACCGCTGAGGAGATTCTCGTTGTACTGAGTAAGGTCATTGACAAATCCGAGTGGCTTAAAAACAGCATTATCTGCCTCGATGGCTTCACAGGTTTTACCCCCTGTCAGAATGAAATACTGGCAAAGATGATGTCACTGGCCAAGAAGGTCATGGTTACCGTTACGATTGATCCCAGGGAGTCTTTAGAAGCTGAGGAATTGGAGTACCGGCTGTTTGGATTAAGTCACAAGACCATTAATAAGCTAAAAGAGATTGCGGATGACACTAATACCGAGATTGAGGAGCCAATCTATGTACAGCAAAAGAATAAATACAGTGTACCTTATCGTTTCCGAAATTCGCCCACGTTGGCATTCTTAGAGAAGAATCTGTTCCGTTATCCATATGATACATATAGTGAACAGCAGGATGAGATAAGTATTCACAGTGCCAAAAATCCTGAATCCGAGATTGCATTTGTGGTCAGAGAAATTAAAAGACTTATAAGAGATGAAGGGTATAGGTATAAGGATATTGCAGTTGTTACGGGTGATATTGAAAGATACGGACGCATAGCAAAATATTATTTTAATAAGGCAAATATTCCGTGCTTCATTGATTATAAAAAGGAGATACTCGGCAATCCCCTTGCAGTGTTTCTTCGTTCGGCAACTCAAATCGCCACGGAAGACTACAGCTATGAAGGGGTATTCGGTTATCTGAGAACTGGGCTTAGCGATATACCACAGGAGGATGTGGATCTTTTGGAGGACTATGTAATTGCCACGGGGATTCGCGGGGCGAAGCGATATCTGGAGCCTTTTAAAAGGTCGTACAAGAGGAAGAAAGCAGTGGATTTGGAGAGGCTTAATCTCATACGGGAAAAGCTTATAAGCGAGGTTCATCCCCTGTATGAAGTCTTGAAGGATAGGGATAAAACGGTAAGGGATTATACAAAGGCTCTATATGAGTTGGGGATTCGGCTGAATGTATGTATTAAGCTCGAAGAGCTGAATGCATATTTTAAAGAGCAGGATATTCCGATTATGTCGAAGGAATATGAACAGGTATATCGGATTGTAATGGATATTTATGATCAGTTAGTCCTACTTCTCGGAGATGAGAAAATAGGTCTCAAGGAATATACAGAGATACTTGAAACAGGTCTTGTGGAGGCCAAGGTAGGCTTGATACCTCCCGGAATGGATGAAATAGTAATCGGCGATACTCAACGAACCAGGCTAAAGGATATAAGGGCTCTGTTTTTTGTCGGTGTTAATGAGGGGATTGTTCCCAAGGTAATCGGTAGCGGAGGAATCCTATCGGATATTGAGAGACAGCTTCTTACCGACTATGGCATTGAGCTGGCTCCCACTAAGAGGCAGCAGGCATTCACAGAGAATTTCTACATATATCTGAGCATGACAAAGCCAAAGGATAAGCTCTATATTACTTATCATAGAGTAAATGAGGAGGGTAAATCGGTGGCTCCCTCATATCTTATAGGTAAGCTTTTAACATATTTTAAGAGTCTTAAGATTATAAATGAGGATGAGCAATATGATGATATAGAGTGTATTCTCCAGGATGACGGAATAGCCTATCTGGCTGAAAGACTCAGAAAACGTCGGACAAATATGCAGGACGATAACGACAGGGATAAAAGGGATTCTTTGATTTTCAGAGAGCTATATCATCATTATTATGATAATGATGAGAGAAGAAGGATTCTTGAGCTTATTAAGACAGGCGCATACTATGAGAATACTGAAAGGGGAATATCAAAGGAAGTTGCACTTTTGCTGTACGGAGAGAATTTAAGCGGAAGCGTTACAAGACTGGAGCGATATGCAGGCTGTGCATTTGCCCATTTTATGTCCTATGGATTATCTCTCGAGGAACGCAGAGAGTATAAGCTGGCAGTACCTGATATCGGAAACATATTTCATAATGCCATCGATGAGTTTTCCAAAATGCTAAGTAAAAGCGAATATAACTGGCATACCATACCGGATGATATCAGAGAGGAATGGGCAATAAAGAGTGTGGAAAGTGCCGTGGAGAATTTTGAGGGCAGCTATATAAGAAGCAATAAGAGAAATGAGTATTTGATTAAGAGAATCGAAAGGATTACGGTAAGAACCCTGTGGGCTCTATGCAACCAGATACGTCAGGGCTCCTTCGAACCGACCGCATATGAAATGCCTTTCTATCATATACCTGATGTGGGCGTATCTCTAACTGGGAGAATCGATAGAATGGATCTGTACGAGACAGCGGACAGAGTATATGTCCGAGTCATAGATTATAAGTCCGGATCAACGGCTTTTGATATTCATAGTATATATTATGGTCTTCAGCAGCAACTGGCCATATATTTAAGTGCTGCCATGGATTATTTAATGAAAGAACACAGGGGCAAGGAAATAGTCCCGGCGGGAATATTCTATTATAATATAGATGATCCCATTGTTGCTAAATCTGATGAGGCCGATGAGGAAATATACAAGAGCCTTAAGATGAACGGACTCGTAAATGATGATAAAGAGATTATTGCTCATATGGACAGTAAACTCGCAGGACCTGACGGCACCCTTAGAGAATCCGTGAAGTCGGATATAATTCCCGTAGATACCAACAAGGAAGGGGAACTGTCAAAACGGTCATCTGTGGCCAGCAGTAAGCAGATTGAGTCATTGCTTAATTATGTTAATGAAAAGCTGGTTGATGATAAGAGCAATATATTGAATGGAGATGCAAAGCTTAACCCATATAGGATAGGAGACAGGATAGCCTGTGATTATTGTGAGTTTAAGAGTGCCTGTGGATTTGATCCACGACTTCCGGGATATTCATACCGCAACCTTACCAAGCGACCGGTTGAGGAACTGATGCAGGAAATCTGGGGAGATAAGGATAATTAGCTATATGAAGGAGGATACCCATGGGTATGGTGTGGACAGCAGCACAGAAGAAGGTAATCGATACCAGGAATAAGAATCTGCTGGTTTCGGCGGCAGCCGGTTCGGGCAAGACCGCCGTTCTGGTAGAACGAATAATATCTATGATTTCTGAAGGGGAGAACCCTCTGGACATAGATAAGCTTTTGGTGGTTACCTTTACGAAAGCAGCCGCCACCCAGATGAAGGAGAGGATAGGCAAAGCACTGGATAAAAAGCTTACTGAAAATCCAAGTAATGCCCATCTTCAGAAGCAGGTTTCCCTACTCCAAAGTGCCCATATCACCACTATACATAGCTTCTGTCTGACTGTTATAAGAAACTATTTTCATCATATAGATTTGGATCCGTCATTTAAAATGGCTGAAGAATCAGAGATTACCCTGTTAAAATCAGACATTATTGCCGAGGTGCTTGAGAAATGGTATGAGGAAGGAAGAGAGGATTTCCACCGCCTTATCGAAAGCTATTCCTACTCTAAATCTGATGTTCCCATAGAGGATTTGGTACTGAATCTATATAATTTTGCCATGAGTAATCCATGGCCTAAGGCATGGATAGACGGTATCGGCAGGTCCTTTGAGCTGGACACCGTAGAGGACATGAACAGATCACCTTGGATGAATAAGCTTTTGGATTATGTGTCCATGGTGATTTCAAATTTAATGAAGAAGATCGAAGAAGCAATAGATATATGTAATGAGGCAGACGGACCGAACGCTTATCTTCCGGCACTAATCAGCGACCGTGAAATGCTTTCAGGATTAATGAATATAGATTCCTATGAGGGCTATTCAAAGGCATTTTCAACCATAGCATACACCCGTCTGTCATCCAAAAGGCAGAGTGAAGTCTCGGAGAGTAAGAAGGAAAAGGTTAAAGGTTTAAGAGAAGAAATGAAGAAAGGCATTAAGGACCTTACATCTTCGTTCTTTTTCCAGCCCATAGAGGACACTTTGCAGGATATGCAGTCTGTAGGCAGTGTTATGGAGGTGCTTGCCGAGCTTACCAAGGAGTTCATGGATGCCTTTGCGGCTAAGAAGGAAGAAAAGAACCTTATAGACTACAATGATTTGGAGCATTTCGCCCTTCGTATACTGATTGAAGAAAATGAAGGGGAAATTGTCCCCACTAAGGCAGCTATAGAGCTAAGTGAGCAGTTTGATGAGATACTGATAGACGAGTATCAGGACAGTAACCTGGTACAGGAGACTATACTCAGAATTGTATCGAGAGAGCATAGGGGCGAAGCAAACAGATTCATGGTAGGCGATGTAAAGCAGAGTATTTATAAATTCCGTCTGGCAATGCCTGAATTATTCCTTGAGAAGTATAAATCCTATAGCATATCTGATGAGGATGAGGACGGCAAGATTAATGTAAATCAGCGAATTGACCTAGATAAAAATTTCAGAAGCCGAAAGACAATACTG
This sequence comes from Clostridiales bacterium, assembly GCA_012523775.1. GTDB lineage: Bacteria > Bacillota > Clostridia > Lachnospirales > Lachnospiraceae > Mobilitalea. The sequence goes on from JAAYTK010000019.1 coordinate 31,414, forward strand.
GATTTTGTGAATGTTATATTCGAACAGATTATGACCGAACACATAGGTGGTATTCATTATGATGATGCGGCATCATTAAAGTACGGTGAGCTTTTTGAAGAATTGATGCTTAAGAAGGATGAAGAGCTGCCCTCCGAAATAAGTAATAGAATAGCTCAGGATGTGGAGCTTATATTAGTGACGGAGGACGAGTCGGTTGAGGAGGATGTAGAGGAGGAAATACAATATACCAGGAAGGAGCTGGAGGCAAGAGCGATAGCAAAGCGAATAAAGGAGCTTACAGACCCCGAAAAAGGTCTTCTCGTATTCGATAAGGATGAGGAAGGTAATTATATTCATCGTCCGGTAATGCTAAAGGATATTGTGATACTCCTTCGTACCATGACAGGATGGTCGGATGTATTCGTAAACACCCTGATGCAGGAGGGTATTCCGGCTTATGCCGATACAGGTACGGGATATTTTCAGACCATCGAGATAATGACGATTTTGAACATGCTAAAGATTATCGATAATCCCAGGCAGGATATTCCGTTTACAGGGGTATTGTATTCTAAGATAGGTGGCCTGACCACGGATGAGCTTGCTCAGATAAGGCTTATGGACAAAAATGAAACCATGTATAAAGCCTGTCAGATATATACCAGGGAAGGAAGCAATGAGGAGCTTAGGAATAAGCTAACAGTATTCATGGACATGCTTCATAACCTTCGCGACATGATAAGATATACGCCGATACATGAGCTGATACAGAAGATTCTTGACATAACCGGATATTCATACTATGTAATGGCCATGCCTGGTGGAGACAGAAGAAAAGCCAATATAGATATGCTGGTTTCTCTTGCGGTAGGATTCGAGAAGGGAAGCTACAGCAGTCTGTTCCATTTTATCAGATATGTGGAGAAGCTTCAGAAGTATGATGTGGATTATGGGGAAGCCACCGTGTCGGGTGAGCAGGAGAATACCGTAAGGATTATGAGTATCCATAAAAGCAAGGGTTTAGAGTTTCCCGTTGTGTTTGTGGGTGGATTAAGCAAGCAGTTCAACATGCAGGATCAAAGGAGTAAAATCCTGTTTGATGTAGACTATGGTGTCGGACCTGATTATATAGATATAGATAAGCGAACCAAGGTTCAGACCTTACTGAAGAAGGTCATCCAGAAGAAGATTCAGATAGATAACCTCGGTGAAGAGCTTAGGGTGCTTTATGTAGCCATGACGAGAGCTAAGGAAAAGCTTATAATGACGGGTTATTTAAAATCTGTAGAGGATATGGATATACAGAAGGATTTTTCCTTCTACACGCTGATGTCGGTCAAAAACTATCTTGAGCTTGTACTTCCGGCCATGAATAATGCTTTAACCGATTATATGAAAATTAAAGTAATATACAAAAGCGATATAATAGATGAGGAATTGGTAAAGCAGAATTTCCTTCAGCAGGATTATAAGGATTTGGATTCTTATATAACCGGCGGTGAAAGAAATAAGGATATTCAGAAGGAAATTGAAAGAAGATTATATTACAAATATCCTTATGCCGATGAAGCCAGATTTAGAGTCAAGTTGTCTGTGTCAGAGTTAAAGAGGCTGAGTCAGTCAATAGATGATGAGGACGGTGAGCTTCTATACGATGAAGCGAATATGGATACAGTAACGCCGGTCGATACAGACGGGATTCAGTATGTACCTGAGTTTATCAGAGGCCCTAAGGCAGAGATGGCGGGTACAGACAGGGGAACACTGTATCATAAGGTATTAGAGCTTCTAAAGCTTTCAAATGTAGGCAGTTATGATGATCTTCTAAAAGAGATGGAGGATATGGTTCAAGCAGGAAGAATCGAAAGGGATGATATCGGAAGGCTGAATATCCGGAACATATATAAATATACCCAAAGCGATGTCGCTAAGCGTATGATTATTGCTGAGGCTGATGGAAAGCTATATAAGGAAAAGCAGTTTGTAGTTGGTTTAAAGGCTTCTGATATATACCCCGAACAGGACAGTGATGAGATTATACTGGTACAGGGAATAATAGATGTGTTCTTCGAAGAGGATGGAGAGCTGGTACTACTGGACTACAAGTCTGATGTTGTTCGGGATGAGGCTCAATTGATTGAAAGGTATAAGGTTCAGCTGATTTATTACAAGAAGGCTTTGGAGCAGATATTGGGAAAAAGAGTTAAGGAGATGATTATATATTCGCTATATTTAGGTAAGGAGATAGCAGTATAATATCAGGTGTTTAGAATATTCCCGTATAAGATGGTTACACTCTAGAAAAGCATTAAGAAAGGGTGTAACAGGATGGCAAAGAAAACCGAAAAGAAGATTGATTTGAACAATTTAAAGCCAGGGGAGGAAATGAAATATGAGATAGCAAGTGAGTTGGGTTATCTCGACAAGGTTCTTTCCACCGGGTGGAAATCTTTAACTGCAAAGGAATCTGGAAGAATCGGTGGATTAATCACTAAAAGAAAGAGGGAGCAAAAAAGAAAGGACCATCACTAAAAACATATTAGGCTGTCGGATCATTTTGATTCGGCAGCCTTTTAAACTCTATTATAAACGGTCATCCATAATTGAAAGGAATCTAGAACGGTGACTGATATTTGGTATTATTGAGCTTTAGATTATTGATTCCTAAGAAGCCCTTAATTGCTACACATGCCCCTCCCAACAGTATGGACGTGTCCCTGAGAACTGAGGGAACAATTCTTATATAGCTGTTCATTTTGCTTTTTAGGGCATCCTCGATTTTTTGCAAAACGAGGGGATAGTGGATGGTAAAGGAGCTGTTAATAATTACGATTTCAGGGTTATAAGCATTTAGTATATTATTTATTCCAACTGACATATATTTGATGAACTGGTCCATTATCTGTATGGCTATCGGATCATTTTCTTCGAACATGCGGCAATAAGTGTCGAAGTCCACCTTCTCTAAACCCTTTAATTTCGCAAATTCATTCAGAAGAACCCGCTCCGATACATATTGCTCTAAGCAGCCGAGGTTCCCGCAGGGGCAAGGCCTACCGTCTATCTCGACAATAGTATGACCGAACTCACCCGCACGTCCGCTATATCCGGTAAAGAGTTGGCCATTAATTATTATCCCGAGTCCTATGCCGGAATGTACGCTTATATTGGCGATATTGGCATAATCATATTGAAATGTTTTTTCACCGATTACCGATAAATTAGCTTCATTTTCCAAATAAATAGGAACACCAAAATGACGGTTTAAGCCTTCCGCCAGATTTGCACCTGCAAGATTATAATAGGGTGCAAATGATACTTCGTTATTATTGGTAACACCATGTATGCCTATGGTGATTCCTACCAGTCCGTATGGTGAATCCATAGGAAACTTCATGGATTCAATGAGATTTATTATTTCATCTACCATGCTGAAGGCATTTTTGGGGGTCTTGATTTGCTTTAAGCTGCAATCCTCCCCTGCCAGGTCCGATACAAGTGCTGATATAATATCGACTCCAAGATCGATTGATATCACATATCCTGCCTTTTTGTTCAGACTAAGAAGTATGGGCTTTCTTCCCAGGCTTGTGTCATCGCTGCCTATTTCTATTACCAATTTACGGTTGATAAGGTCCTGAACAATTGCCGAGACGGTAGCCTTAGTTAATCCAAGATGTTTAGCCGTAGATGCCCTTGATATGGTAGCCTGATTAATGATAGTCTCCAATATAAGATGAGTATTGATATCCCGTATAAGTTCTTTACTGCCTGTAACCATAAGATTCACCTTTCGAAATATACATCATAACTAAAAAGCAGATCAGAAAACCAATCTGCTTTTTAATAATAACATAGATTACAGTATTTGAAAAGTAATTACCAATTATTAATAAGTAATATACATAATCAGGTGGATTTTCTGTGATTCAGAGTGATGATTGCACCTTGACATAAACAGGCCATCTTGTTATATTTAAATTAATATAGTTTAATCAATTAACATGAGAAATTGTATTCATTTACCAGGGAGGAATAACTAAACGGGTGCAAAATTTCATAGAATGAAAGGAGTTATATACAGATGTTGTATATTGGTGTTGATTTAGGTACATCCTCGGTCAAGCTTTTGCTGATGGACGAGAACGGAAAAATCGAAAATATTGTTACAAAGGAGTATCCGATATATTATCCGAAAACCGGATGGTCTGAGCAGAATCCGGAGGACTGGTACAGTGCTTTAGTCGAAGGTATTAAGGAACTGATAAAGGACTGTAATAAGGATGAAATCGATGGTATCAGCTTCAGCGGACAGATGCATGGTATGGTAATCCTGGATGAGAATGATAAGGTTATTCGTCCTGCCATTCTATGGAATGACGGACGTACCCAGGCTGAATGTGATTACCTGAACAATGAGATAGGAAGAGAGAAGATTTCCGGTTATACTGCCAATATGGCACTGACAGGCTTTACCGCTCCTAAGCTTCTATGGGTTAGAAAGCATGAGCCTGAGAATTTTGCAAAGATTAAAAAGGTTATGCTGCCTAAGGATTATGTGGCATACATGTTATCGGGAGTTCATTGCACAGATGTATCCGATGCATCGGGAATGCTTTTATTTGATGTTAAGAATAAACGCTGGTCTAAGGAAATGCTTGATATTTGCGGTCTGAAGGAAGAACAGATGGCAAAGATTCATGAATCCTATGAAGTGGTTGGTAATGTATGCAAGAGAGCATCCGAGGAGACAGGACTACCCACAAGCGTTAAGGTTATTGCTGGCGGTGGTGACCAGGCTGTTGCATCTGTTGGTACAGGAACCGTAGGTAAAGGTAAATGTAATATATCTCTTGGAACCTCCGGTGTTGTATTTATATCATCACAGGAGTTTGCCGTGGATGATAATAATGCACTTCATGCATTCTGCCACGCAGACGGAAAGTATCATTTTATGGGTGTTATGCTTTCGGCGGGCGCAAGCAACACATGGTGGATGAATGATATTCTCGGCACCAATGAATATGCCAAGGAAGAGAGTAAAATCACAAAGCTGGGTGAAAATAACGTATTCTTCCTTCCTTATCTGATGGGTGAAAGAACACCGCATAACAATCCTAATGCAAGAGGAACATTTATCGGAATGACCATGGATACAACCCGTTCCGATATGCTACAGGCTGTTCTCGAGGGTGTGGCATTTGCGCTTCGTGATTCCTTTGAGATTGCCAAATCTCTTGGCGTTAATATTGAAAGAACCAGAATCAACGGTGGCGGAGCTAAGAGCCCGTTATGGTGTAAAATAGTAGCTAACATTCTTAATGTTAAGGTTGATAAGATAAATTCCAAGGAAGGCCCTGCATTTGGAGCTGCTATATTGGCAGCAGTCGGATGCGGTAAGTATTCATGTGTGGAGGAAGCGACAGAGAAGCTGATTAAGGTAATCGATACTGTTGAGCAGGATCCTCAGATTGTAGAACTTTACAATAAAAAGTATGAGGTATTTAAGTCGCTGTACCCGGCACTAAAGGATATGTTTGATAAGATGAGTGAATAAGGAAAAGTCTTTCTATAATATATGATTTCAATATGAAAAGGTGCGATTTTATGCACCTTTTTGTATTAGAATGATTGTAAAGAATGGGTTATATATTGTATTAAAAGACTGAATTTTATAAGTAAAGCAAGAGTTCACAATTCTGTACTTGTGGTATATAATAGGAGATATAATTTTGTAATTATGAAGGGAGCCGGCGTTGGACAAGTATACCGATTTTGCCTTAGTGTATGATACGTTGATGGGGCATATACCCTATGATGAATGGGCAGATTATATAGATGGGATATTAAAACAGCATGGAATTGATAAAGGGCTTGTATTGGAGCTCGGCTGTGGCACCGGTAGCATGACAAGAAGGATGGCTGCAAGGGGCTATGATATGATAGGTATAGATATATCCGAAGATATGCTTTCCCTTGCACGACAGAGAAGTGAGGGTAAGGATGATGGCATATTATATCTTTGCCAGGACATGAGAGAATTTGAGCTATACGGAACAGTGGCTGCGGTGTTTTGTGTCTGCGACAGTATAAACTATATGCTCACACAGGAAGATTTATCAAAGGTTTTTCGCCTGGTAGCTAATTATCTTGATCCGGGCGGATTATTTATATTTGATATGGATACCGTGTATTTATATGAGAATATACTTGGGGATAATACAAGTATAATGTGCCATGAGACAGGGGATTTTATATGGGAGAACAACTATTATCCTGAAGAAATGATTAATGAGGTTAATCTTACTATATTTCTTAAGCAGGAGAACTCATTATATAGGAAGCATCAGGAGAGCCATGTGAGAAGAGCGTATAATTTGGAAACGGTTAAAAGGCTTCTGGATGAAGCAGGACTCAATATGCTGGGTGCTTATCATGAGCTGACAGATGAAGAGCCCAGACAGGATAGCGAAAGGATATATATAATAGCTAGGGAGAAATATCAACCAAACAAATTATATACGAAAACGAAAGAAAGGAATTACTGATATATGACAGATTATATTATTAGGGCAAGTGCTGCAAACAATCAAATACGTGCATTTGCTGCGTTGACCAGAGATTTAGTAGAGCATGCAAGGACTATTCATAATACAAGTCCTATTGCGACAGCTGCTTTAGGAAGGCTTCTTACGGCAGGAGCCATGATGGGAATAATGATGAAGGGCGAAAATGACTTATTAACCCTACAAATAAAGGGAGAAGGCCCCATAGGCGGATTAACCGTAACAGCAACTTCAAAAGGGACTGTTAAGGGATATGTAAATAACCCCGGAGTTATGCTTCCTCCAAGCTCAAAAGGAAAGCTGGATGTCGGAGGAGCCATTGGAGAGGGTATGCTTACCGTAATAAGGGATTTAGGGCTAAAGGAACCTTATGTGGGGCAGACAAAACTTATATCAGGAGAAATAGCAGAGGACTTGACATATTACTATGCGACCAGTGAACAGGTCCCCTCGAGTGTGGCACTTGGAGTATTAATGAATAACGATAACACGGTGCGTCATGCGGGAGGGTTCATTATACAGCTTATGCCATTCGCCGATGAACAGGTTATCGGTAAACTGGAGGAGAATCTCAGTAAAATAGAGGGAGTAACGGATCTTTTGAATAAGGACATGACCCTTGAAATGATATTGGAACAGCTTCTGGGTGAATTTGATTTGGAAATCTTAGATAAAAGCCCAACGGCATTTGAGTGTAACTGCAGTAAGGAAAGAGTAGAAAAGGCTGTAATTTCCATAGGAAGGAAGGATATACAGGAAATGATTAATGACAATGAGCCCGTTGAGGTTAATTGCCATTTTTGCAATAATAATTATATATTCAGTATTAAGGAGTTGGAGGGACTCTTATCTAAGACTACCCATTAAATATGAGTATGATATTACAAAAAGAGGATAAATAACCCCATTGTATCCGGTACCAATAAATAATAGAGTATAGGATGAGATTTTATAAATATATAGGAGGGTTTGGCATTGAAGGGTGCATTTTATACCGGTGAGTACAGGAATATTTTTAAGGAATTGGGCTATAGTGAGGACGAGATTCAAAAGAAGTTGGATGATGATGTGTGTCCAAAATGATTGGCAGGTCCTGTTGCTATCATAGCCACAAATGCTCAGGTGTCTCTGGCGGCCAATGATACCGATAACCTTAGGGAATGTGTTGAGTTATTCTGGAATACACCACTAAGAAAAGGTGACCGCCGCTATTATGACAACTGCTTATATCTGTTTGCTCTATTGGCATTAAGCGGAAACTATCGTATTTATAAATAAAGAAAAACTTAAGGGAGTAAGAATAATAATTAAAGGAGAGGTTTATAATGAGGTACGGATATTTTGATGAAGTGAATAAGGAGTATGTTATTACAAGACCGGATACTCCTGCCCCTTGGGCCAACTATTTAGGTTCTCCTGAGTACGGAGCCATAATATCCAATAATGCAGGGGGTTACAGTTTTGTAAAAAGTGGAGCCAGCGGCCGTATATCCCGTTACATATTCAACCAGGAGGATAAGCCAGGTAGATATATCTATCTTAGGGATGATGAGGACAATGATTATTGGTCCGCATCCTGGCAGCCGGTTGGTAAACCCCTGGGTGAGGGATATGGAGAGTATCAGGGAGAATGTCGTCATGGTACAGCTTATACTGTAATTAGCGGAAAGTATAAAGATGTTTTCTCAGAGGTTCTTTATTATGTTCCTCTTAATAAGACCCATGAAGTATGGAGAGTCAGGATTACAAACAACAGTAACAGAAATAGAAAACTTTCTGCATTTGGATTTATCGAATTTACAAATGAGGGATTTTATGAGAACGATTTAGTAAATCTGCAATATACTCTATTTATTACTAAAACTTATTTAAAAGGAAACAAAATACTTCAGACTGTTAATGAAAATGACGGAAAGGACAAAAAAGAAGGTACGAATTACAGAGAGCGCTTCTTTGGGATGGTTGGAGCACCTATTACTTCATACAACGGAAATAAATCCTCCTTTATAGGAAGCTATCGAAGCTATAACAATCCCATAGCAGTAGAGCGTGGCAAATGTGATAATGTTCTGAACTATAATTCCAATGCCTGCGGAGCATTACATACCGATATGGTTTTACAGCCGGGAGAAACCAAGGAATTTGCATTTATTATGGGACAGAAAAATGACAGACAGGCAACTGAGATTCTTAACGGATATTCTGATTTAGGCGTTATAGAGAAAGAGCTTAAGGAACTCAGGGACTACTGGCATGGTAAACTGTCCAATTTCCAGGTAAACACTCCGAGCGAGGAATTCAACGTAATGATAAATACCTGGAACGCATTTCAATGCTTTATTACATTTATATGGTCCAGAGCGGCATCCTTTATGTATGCAGGATTGCGTAACGGATACGGGTATCGTGATACAGTACAGGATATACAGGGTATTATTCATCTTGACCCGTCCATGGCAAAAGAGAAAATCCGCTTCATGCTTTCCGCACAGGTTGATAACGGCGGCGGACTTCCTCTTGTAAAGTTTGACCATAAAGCCGGTCATGAGGATACTCCCGATGATGCATCCTATGTTCAGGCCACGGGACATCCGGCATACAGAGCCGACGACGCTCTTTGGCTGTTCCCTACAGTATATAAATACATGGCAGAGACAGGGGACAAGGAATTCCTGGACGAGATTATTCCATATGCAAACCGTGACGAGGGAACGGTATACGATCACCTTAAGAGAGCCATCAACTTCTCAATGGAGAGGCTTAGCACTCATAATATGCCTGCCGGGCTTCATGCTGACTGGAATGACTGCCTGCGTCTTGGTAAGAAGGGTGAATCGACATTTGTAGCCTTACAGCTGTATTATGCCATGTCAGTAATACATGATATAGCCATTGATAAGAAGGATGATGAATATGTGGCTTATATTGATAAGGTGAAGAATGAGCTGAAGCAGACCATAAATGAGAATTGCTGGGAGGGCGACCGTTTTATACGTGGATTTAAGGAGGACGGTCAAGTAATAGGGTCTAAGAAGGACCCTGAGGCAAGCATGTGGCTCAATCCACAGACATGGTCGGTAATCAGCGGTCTGGCCACGGAGGAACAGGCAAAGAAGGCTTTGGACAGCGTTTATCGTGAGTTAAATACTAAATACGGAGCAAGAGTCATGGCTCCTTCATATGTGGACCATGCCTTTGACGGTGCCCTTGCCATATTGTTTAATCCTTCAACCAAAGAAAACGGAGGTATATTCTCACAGCCACAGGGCTGGCTTATACTTGCAGAATCTTTTATGGGACACGGTGACCGTGCATTTGAATACTTTATGGAGACGTGTCCGGCAGCAATGAACGACCATGCGGAAATCCGTGTGATAGAGCCTTATGTTCATGGACAGTTTACAGAAAGTGTCGACAGTCCTTTCGAAGGAAGGTCCAATGTCCACTGGCTGACAGGTACGGCTTCAACGGTTATGGTTGGCTGTGTCGAAGGAATTTTGGGAATGAGACCTGATCTTTACGGCCTTAAAATTGCACCGAGTATTCCAAGCGAGTGGAAGGAGTTTACCATAGATAAGAAATTCCGTAACAAAACGCTTCGTATTCATGTAAAGAACGAGTCCGGTGCTCAGAGCGGATATAAGGAATTATATTTAAACGGTAATAAGCTGGACAGTAATTATATACCGGAAGCATTGATGAAGGAAGACAATGAAATAGTCTTAGTCATGTAATATTAAACATTTAATTGATAATAATATGCGGGGTATGATGAAGATAATCATACCTCGTTTTTAAATTGGGTGCATCTTTTTATTGCAACAAGGCCCATACTCTGTTAAAATCAGATTGTTGTATAGGGATTTAATGGGGAAGGAATTTATGGATGAAGGTGGAGTGGCAAGCATCTTGTTTAGAAAGGATGAATAATCATGAGTATGGATTGCTATATTACCGATGAGATGCGTGAAGAGTGCGGAGTCTATGGTGTTTATGATATCGAGGGTAAAGACGTGGTATCGACCATATATTACGGACTCTTTGCACTTCAACATCGAGGACAGGAAAGCTGTGGAATTGCTGTAAGTGATACCAACGGGCCTAAGGGCAAGGTGATGTCCTGCAAGGGTATGGGATTAATCAGTGAGGTATGTACCGATGAGAATATGGAGAACCTTAGAGGCAATATCGGAGTCGGGCATGTACGTTATTCGAGAACAGGAGAAAACAGCATCCATAATACCCAGCCCCTGGTCCTAAATTATTTTAAGGGCACATTATCGATAGCTCATAACGGTAGTATTATAAATACGGCTGAGCTTAGAAGAGAGCTTGAATATACCGGTGCAATCTTTCAGACGACTATTGATACGGAGGTAATTGCATATCATATAGCCAGAGAAAGGCTGACATCTAAAACGGTTGAAGAGGCCGTAGTTAAAGCCATGGGAAAACTGGTCGGTGCATATTCATTGGTTCTAATGAGCCCAAGAAAGCTTATTGGTGCACGGGATCCATTCGGATTTCATCCTCTGTGTATTGGTAAAAAGGGAAGCTCCTATATTCTGGCATCCGAAACTGCAGCGTTAAATGCTGTGGATGCTGAATTCGTAAGAGATGTACTTCCCGGAGAAGTAGTGATGATTAACAAGGAAGGGATTCATTCGGACACATCCCTTTGTACGAATAATCATGCCAGATGTATATTCGAATATATTTACTTTGCCCGTCCTGACAGTCATATCGATGGTGTCAGTGTATATAATTCAAGAATTATGGCAGGAAGAATTCTCGCACAGACTCATCCTGTGGAAGCAGATGTCGTCGTGGGAGTACCCGATTCGGGTAATGCGGCCGCATTAGGATATGCTTTGGAATCGGGGATACCGTTTGGGATGGCATTTGTTAAGAACAGCTATGTGGGAAGGACATTTATCAAACCCAAGCAGGCGGTCCGTGCCTCCGGGGTCAGAATCAAATTAAACGTTCTTCCGGAAGTGGTAGAGGGCAAGCGTGTCGTAATGATAGATGATTCCATTGTACGGGGAACCACCAGTGCAAAGATTGTTAAAATGCTTAAGAAGGCAGGGGCAACCGAGGTTCATGTAAGGATAAGCTCCTCACCCTTCCTATATCCCTGTTATTATGGAGTGGATGTGCCTACGAAGGACCAGCTAATAGCAAGAAATAATTCCATCGAGCAGATCCGCGATATGATTGGAGCGGATTCGCTGGGCTATCTTTCACTGGACCGAATAGGAGATTTAATTGGAAAAGGCATGGGATACTGTGATGCCTGCTTTACAGGTAAGTATCCTACCGAGATACCGAAGAAAGAATAAAATTAAAATCATACTTGATATTTAATAAGGAGGCTGCTGAGCTTATGTCCTTTTCAGAATGTAAGCGGACATTATCAGCAGCCTCCTATTATAATTTTAATTATGTTCACAATTGCGCTTATAAGGGGAGGTCTCTCTTTTTGAATATATTAATGCCCAGTCCGTACATTACCATAGCAATAACAATCAGGGCTATAAACTGTGGGATATATGATTCCCCACTGATAATTTTATCTGAATCAAATAGAGTAAACATAGTGAAATTCTTTAAGAAGCGGGTCTTTTCTCCAACATCGGAAATCATCTGTATGACAAGAAAGATAACAGGAAGTCCTGCACCGACCATTAATGAGCTCTTGGTGTCATTAAACAGACAGGAAGCGAAGAATCCTATTCCCGTTACTGCAAAATATAGCAGCAAGGCACCCAGATTAAGGAGCAGAAAAGTCTTAACATCCAGTTCACCGGGGAAGCTGACATTACTTAGGACTATGCCGACGATTGTACCAATTCCAATCATAATAGTCATACTTATAATAATGAACAGAGCCTGAGTTCTCGCTATTTTCCCTCTGTTATTGGGAGTAGACAATAGATATGCCATAGAACCCTTATCGACATGGGAGGCAATACATCTGTTACAGGCGATTATGGAATATATCATAGGCAGTAATAGTATTAGAAAACCGTAAAAGTAGCTCCCAATGAAATCAATAAGGCTTCCTCCTATTTCTTTAAAGCCCATGGCCGCAATCAACCCCTGAGGCATTGTTTCCAAAATTTTATTTAATGAATCCTGTGCGGAAGGGTCATACATGGTTATTATTATAGGAAGATACACCATAAGAACCGCGACGATTATTATAAATACCATAAAATTCTGTTTAATTGTAGCTTTTAATAGTGATTTACTTAACATTAGACTTCCTCCCTTCTACATGTTCGATGCACTCTGGGGCTTGTTACCGTAATAGTGCATGAATATATCCTCAAGACTGCTGATTTCCGTATTTAGGTCCAAAACAGTGTAATTATGCAGAGTCTTAATAAATTCGGACACATTACCTAATACACTGAGTTTTACTATATTATTTTCAACCTCTAAGATATCAAACCCGCTCGAATCGGCAAAATGAGATGCTGAAGCCGGAGTATCAAAGGTTACAAGATATATTTTTCTTCTTTTTTGCTTTAGGTCGTGCATATTTTCGATTGCTACAAGCTCTCCCTGTCTGATTATTCCTACACGGTCGCATGTCCGCTCGATTTCTTCAAAGCTATGGGAGGACATGAGAATTGTCTTACCCTTTTTCTTCTCCTCGAGTATCATATCGGCAAAGTTTTTTTGCATTAATGGGTCCAGTCCGCTTGTAGGCTCATCAAGAATCAGAACCTTAGGGTCATGCATAAATGCACATACAATTCCAAGCTTCTGTTTCATTCCCTTAGACATTTTTCGAATCTTACCCTTAGTGTCAAGTTCAAACAACTTTATCAGCTTATCTCTAAGAGTGGTATCAGTTAATCCACGCATTTCAGCCATAAAATTTAAGAATTCCATTCCGCTCATTCCATCGAAAAACGCAATCTCACCCGGGAGATAGCCGAGATGTTTCATAATATCTGCACTGCTTTTTGTACAGTCCAATCCGAGAATATGAGCCTCGCCCTTATCCGGTGTCAAAAAGCCCATTAGATGTCTGATGGTTGTGGTCTTACCAGCCCCGTTTGGTCCCAAATAACCAAACACTTCACCCTCCTCGATATTGAAGGTAAGGTCGAAGATGCCTTTATGATCCCCATAATCTTTGGTCAAATCTTTGATTTTTATTATGGTCATTGATGATATCCCCTTTCAATATTTTATCTATAACTACTTTACAGCCGTTAACTACAGGTACTCTTCCTTATAAAAATTCCTTTTAATCATATCAACATACTTGTCATATAACTGTATGACCTCGTTATAATCTAATTCAGTGTTTTTATCTTTTTGACTTATCAGATTTTTAAGTTGAATTTGGTTTACCACTCCCTCAGAGCACCAGGATATTAGCTGCAGCACCATATACGGGTCTACACCATCCTTGAATTTGTATACATCCAGATTATCAAAAAAATCGGTGATTCTTTCATGTGCAAGTCTTTGATTAATTAACTGAATATCCTTATAGACATCCTTCGCTGCTTCAAAAGGTGCTTTCTTTATAAAATCCCCCATGTAAGGATGTAGAATCGTCATCTTCATCTTCCTGTTTTTTATATCCTCTAAACGTTCAAAGAAATCGGTCTTATCCAAATAGGACGAGATTCTGTCCTCACCGGGGCCGTCAACCAGTTGTTTCATCATGTTGGCAGCGTATTCGTAAAGGAAAAGAAAATAATTCTTCTTAGATCCAAAATAGTAGAAGAGACTACCCTTTGAGATTCCGGCTTCCTTTACCATATCCTCTATAGAAGCCTTAGAGTAGCCATATTCACCGAATATCCTAAATCCGGCGTTCAATATGGCATGTTTTTTAGCCTCGTCCAGATTTTCAAATCTTTCGTAGATACATATCACCTCTCTTTATAACAGGGCATTGACCACTTTGGTCAATTTAATATTATCACATATGACCAAATTGGTCAATATATATTTAAGGATAATAATTGTAATTTTGAGTTTAACAACGATAAGTTATTGTGATATACTGATATCAAATGACAATCATAAACTCCATAAGGAGAAATTATATGGATATTAATATGGAATACTATAAAATATTTTATTATGTGGCTAAGGAGGGGAGCTTCACAAAGGCCGGTGAGGAGCTTTGTGTTTCACAGCCTGCCGTGAGCCAGTCAATAAAGAGTCTGGAGGAAAGCCTTGGCACAAAGCTGTTCATGAGGGTTCCTAAAGGGGTCAAGCTGACACCGGAAGGGGAAGCCTTATATTCCTATGTAAAGCGTGGCTATGAATATATCAGGCTTGGAATAGAGCAGTTCAAGAAGATGCTGGATCTTGAGCATGGTGAAATCAGAATCGGTGCCAGTGATATGACTTTGCAGTTTTATCTTCTGCCTTATCTGGAGCGTTTTCATGAGAAGTATCCCAATATTAAGGTAATAGTAACGAATGCGCCTACTCCCAGTACACTCGGACTTCTTTATGACGGAAAAATAGATTTTGGATTGGTCAGTGAGCCGTTTCAGGCAAAAGCGGGGATAAAATATAAAAGAGTAAAGAAGATTAAAGATATCTTTGTAGCCGGCAGTAAATTCAGAAATCTTAAGGGAAGGATTATGGAATACAAGGATTTGGAAAGACTACCGATCATAAGTCTGGAGCATAATACCAGTACGAGAAGATACGTTAATGATTTTCTGGAGGCAAATCATGTTATACTTAATCCGGAGTTTGAACTCGCCACCAGTGATATGATTGTTAAATTCGCGGTGAGAAATCTGGGAATCGGATGTGTGGTAAAGGATTTCGCAGATGAGGATTTAAAGAATGGTAATCTTTTTGAACTGCAGTTTAGTAACAGCATACCTGAAAGAAACATCTGTATTGTAACCAGTAAACATAATCCTATATCGGAGGCAGCCCACAGGCTTCTGGATATGCTGAATACACTATAATTTTAGGAGGAGACATGAAACGAATAGCACAATTTGAAAAAGTAAGCAGGGAAAGATTTAACAAGGATTGGTTTGGCGTGTTTTCATCTGACGCCAATCATATTTACGATGAAATAAAACTCCCTAAGAGGGCAACATCAGGTTCCGCAGGCTATGATTTTTACAGTCCTATGACATTTAGCCTTGAACCGGGAGAGACAATACTCATACCTACCGGTATTCGTGTTAGGATAGAGGACGGCTGGGTACTGAAATGCTATCCCAGGAGCGGGTTGGGCTTCAAATACCGTCTGCAGCTTAACAATACCGTTGGTATTATAGACAGTGATTATTATAATTCCGATAACGAGGGGCATATATTCTGCAAGTTGACAAATGACAGCAATGAAGGAAAAACGGTAAATATAGAAAAGGGAAGCGGCTTTATGCAGGGTATCTTCATTGAATACGGGATTACTTATGATGACGATACTGTCGATGTCAGAAATGGTGGCTTTGGAAGCACAACGTAATCGGTACCTGGTACATTCCGAAATTTGTCGAAAAACAACTATATAATTAAATACTTCTGCATAGTAGAGTGATATCACATTAATTTAATACTGTACAAATGTATAATTATGTACTATAATAGCGGTTATAAGTGGTAATTAATTGAAGGGAGACAGGGTATGGGAGATAAAGTTCAATATATTATTGCAATGACTGCGTATATTGGTGCAGTTATAGTGATTGGTTTTCGCTATGCAAGAAGAGCAAGTGAAAGCACTGCCAATTACCTGATAGGTGGAAGATCCTTAGGACCATGGGTAACAGCCATGGCTGCAGAAGCCTCTGATATGAGTGGTTGGTTACTGATGGGGCTACCCGGTGTAGCATATTGGTGTGGTTTAGGAGAAGCCATATGGACCGCAATAGGTTTACTTATCGGTACATATCTCAACTGGTTGTTTGTGGCGAAAAGACTTCGTACATATTCCCAGGTTGCAGGAAATGCTATAACAATTCCTGATTTCTTAAGTAATCGTTTTAAAGAGAATAAGAAAATCATACTTACGATTGCCGCACTTTTTATTCTGGTATTTTTCTGTGTATATGCATCCAGCTGCTTCGTTACGGTAGGAAAGCTTTTTAGCACCCTATTCGAAGCGGATTATGTATATATGATGCTCTTGGGAGCGGTTTTCGTTGTTGTGTATACTTTCATAGGTGGATTTCTCGCAGAGAGCGCATCTGATTTTATGCAGGGAATAGTGATGTTTATAACATTAGGTGTTGTTGTTATAGTTGGATTAATAAAAGTAGGGGGTATCTCTGAGGTAATAGAGAATGCCAAGGCCATACCGGGCTTCCTGGATTTCTTTGGTGTGGCAGGTCCTCAGATGGCAGATGGAGTACAACAGGTATCTGCCGGCAAACCGTTGTTTGGTGAAGCCGTAAAATATGGCCCTTTGGTCATTATATCGACCCTTTCATGGGGACTCGGATACTTTGGAATGCCTCAGGTTCTTTTGAAATTCATGGCTATAAAGAATCCTAATGAGCTTAAGATGTCCAGAAGAATTGCTACTGTATGGTGTGCTATTTCATTATTTGTGGCCGTGTTTATCGGAATAATCGGAAGAGTTTTGTATCCGGATTCATTGCTTACAAATAGTGACTCCGAAAGAATATTTATACTAATGTCCAGTAGCTTTTTCATGCCCCTGATTGCAGGACTCATAATGGCGGGAATTCTGGCGGCAACCATAAGCTCATCAGATTCATACCTTTTAATTGCGGCATCTGCATTTTCTAAGAATATTTATCATGGAATTCTTAAGAAGGATGCGTCAGATAAGCAGGTTCTGGTTATGTCCAGAGTAACATTAATCATAATTGCAATTATAGCCGCAATCATAGCACTGGATGAAAACAGCGTTATATTTAAGGTGGTATCATTTGCATGGGCAGGCTTTGGTGCGACCTTCGGACCTATTATGCTGTTTAGCCTGTTTTGGAAGAGGGTTACAAGGACCGGTGCCATTGCAGGCATGGTAACAGGAGGTGCCATGGTATTCATATGGAAGCTTCTTGTAAGACCTCTGGGAGGCATAGTTGATATATATGAGTTGTTCCCTGCATTTGTGTTATCATGCGTAGCTATCGTTATCGCATCATTATTATCCAAAGAGCCTTCAGAGGAGATACAGAAGGAATTCGAATCTGTTAAGGTATACAGGCATTATGAATAAAAATTAATTATTATAACAGGGGTTATTTAAAATATAGGAGGTTACTTATCTACTATTAAGTAAATAAGTAACCTCCTTATATGCAATAAAATGGTACTATAGTCCCAATTTATTCGACAAAATTCGAGATGTACCTGGTACACTTTATGAGGTGCTCGTTATAATATCGAGGAGAGCATCATTTTGCTCCGGCTTCATGAAGCAGAATCGAATATATTTGTTATCAAGGAATGGGAAAGTTGAGCAGTCCCTTATAAGAAATCCTTTCTTTATGGCTGATTCTATCAGCTGAGTTGAGGTAACGTTTTCATTCAGTATCTTAACAAGAACAAAATTGGCGGTAGGAGTAAAGTATTTTATATTTGGGCAGTCTGCGAGGATTGACCCTACTCTTTTACGCTCAGAGGATATTAATTTTCTGGTTTCTATAATATAATCCTCGTCAGAAAACATGATCTCACCTGCTATGGCCGCCAGAGAATTTATTGTCCATGGGTTCTTACGCTGATTCATTTCCTTGAGCAGATCTTTGTTGCCACAGATTGCATAGCCAAGCCGTAGTCCCGGGGCAGCAAAAAACTTAGATATGCCACGGAGTATGATTATATTATTATAATATTTTGTTAAGGAAACGCTGGTTATCTGATTAATGTCCTCGACAAATTCCACATAAGTCTCGTCCACCATAACGAATATCCCTTTTTTCTTGCATATATCGAGTATCCTTCGCATATCGCTTCTGGTGATGGCAGAGGAGGTGGGATTGTTGGGATTACAGATTACGAGCAGATCCACGTCCTTATCCAGTTCTTTTTCCAGGGATTCTATATCTATATTAAAATTATTCTCTTCCTCGAGTCTGTAATAAAGCGAACATCCGCCTCCCAGCGAAACCTCCCTTTCATATTCGGAATATGTTGGTCCCACAATCAGTGCTTTTTTAGGATGCTTAATCTGAATGAAAAGGGAAATTAACTCCGTAGAACCGTTCCCTACAATAATATCGTCTGTTTGGGCATTTACATATTCGGCAATTTTCTTCCTAAGGGAGGTATACTCTCTGTCGGGATAACTTCCTATGGAATCAATATGTTCACATAGGCTCTCCTTAAGCCTTGGTGAAATACCCAAAGGATTGCCATTTGCAGCAAAATTGATGATATTCTCCTTTTTTATACCGTAGATTTCTTCTATTGTTTCTAAATCACTTCCATGAAAAAGTTTACTATGTCTTATCATTGTATCCTCCTGTTCTTATATTACCTATTAGGCTTTGTAGGACTAGATTTTTTTTACATGATGCATTATAATAATTATTAGTGAGTCAAAGGATAGAATTAATTATTATTTTGTACTTATTATACATTTTTTAAGATAAAAAGCAATGATTACCATACGAGAGGTGATAAATTGAAGGAAAAGATTGAACAATTTGCACGAGGAGAATTCGAGTATGAGCTTCCTTTCCTTCGCCTTTCAGTAGAGGAAATCGATATAAGCGTGGAGGCGGGCAAACAGTTCGAGGGAAGCTTTATAATAAGTAATAACGCAGGCAGGACTATGAAGGGTATTCTTTATTCTTCAGAACGACTGCTTACATTAAGCCTTACGGCTTTTAAGGACAAAGAATGCATCGTTACATATTGCTTTGATGCCTCCCATCTTAAGCCTTCTGATATGGTAAGCGGAAGTATAACTATCCTAAGTGATTGTGGTGAAATTATATTACCATTTAGGGCAAATGTAAAGGCACCGGCCATAAGCACATCTATCGGTAAGATTAAAAATCTCTTCGAGTTCGCAAATCTGGCGAGAATGGATTGGACCGAAGCGAAAAAGGTATTCCGTTCCGAAGAGTTTGAACGGATTATTTTGAAGAATGAGGAAAAATACCATATCATTTATCGTAATCTGTTAAAAAGCATCTCTACCAGTCAAGCTTTAGAGGAATTCTTGATAGCCGTAAATAAGAAATCAAGAATTAATCTTGGTATTGATAAGACACATCTGGAATATGAAATCCAAGATGAAGATTTTATGGATAAGCTTATTCTTACCAAGGATCATTGGGGATATGCTGAAATTCGTGTAAGCACCGACGCTCCGTTTATTTTACTTGAACAGAAGTTTTTATGGGCAGACCGTTTTATTGGAAGCAATCATCAGATATCATTTGTCATTAGCTCAAAGAATCTCTCCCCCGGCAATAACTATGGTAGGATATGGATAAAAACGGTCCATCAGACTATAACTGTTGAAGTAACCTGTAAGAAGAAGAGGGAATTAAATACCGATACCCTTAACTACAGAAAAGACACAAGACTTAATTATGCCTATACCAGAAGTTATTTGAATTTTCGTATTGGCAGAATAAGTCTCGATAAATACATCCAGGATATAAAGGCATTATTTACCGGAGCTAATAATCCTGAAAATGAGACTATTATAAAATTAGTAAACATACATCTGGCCATTCTCTCGGAAAACAGAAAGATGGCAACCCAGCTATTGGAAGAATTGTCGAAGGAGGAGGCTTCGCTACGGAAGCGTTCGACCTTTGAATATTGTGCATATCTTTATTTGATGGCGCTTTTTAGGAAGGACGATGAAACCATCCGTTTCGTAACCGATACCATTAGCAGGTATTATATTAGCGGTAATTATGATTGGAGAATTCTTTGGTTTCTTCTTCTTACCGATAAGCGATACGAGAGAAACCGCAATTATAAACTGGCTGATATCAAGGAGCAGTTTGAAGCGGGATGTCGTACACCAATTCTATATTATGAGGCAATATGCGTATACAATGAGGAGCCTTATTTACTTAGGGATTTGAATGAATTTGAAATCCATGTAATGAATTATGGTATTAAGAACAATTGCCTAAACACAGATTTGGTGCTTCAATACACTTATCTAGCAGGCAGGCTTAAGAATTATGATTCCATTGTATTCAGAGGCCTCGCAAGGCTTTACAGATTGTATGAAAAGGACGAAATACTGTCGGCTATTTGCAGCTTATTGATCAAGGGCTTCAAAAAGGACAATAAGTATTTTGAATGGTACAACTATGGTGTAAAGGCACAGCTTAGAATTACCGAGCTTTATGAGTATTTCATGTACTCGGTAGATGAGAATATGATGGATCCTCTCCCTCAACCGCTGTTGTTATATTTTATTTATAACAGCAGACTGAATGACAGTAAGCGTGCTTATCTGTATGCAAATATTGTTACCAACATGAGGGAAAATGAGCAGATATACCATTTATACTATAAGAGAATAGAGGTGTTTGTCCAGGCTCAGTTGGAGGCCAAGAAAATCAGTAAAAATCTTGCGATCCTATACAGAGAATTTATGGACAAGCCCGGTTTGCATGGGTGGTTTGCAGAATATCTGCCTGATGTAATGTTTACACAGGAGATACGCTGTGATAATCCCAATATCGTCAGCGTAGTCGTGGTGCATAAGGAGCTGGAGGAAGAAGTAACGACTGCTCTTAATAACGGCAGAGCATATATACAGCTTTATACTGACAATGCCAATATCTTTCTGAATGATACCTTTGGCAACAGATATGCGGTTTCTATAAAATATAATCTGACACCTTTGCTCGACCCGGAGGAGCTCGATGTATTGGCGATGAATTATGAAAGTCACACGATGCTGCTTCTGCATCTTTTTGATCATTTTCATAGCAACAGAGTGATTAATGAGGCTTCCATTTCATTAAGGAAGTTTATTCTGAATGTACCGGGCTTTAACGAGGGATACTATACTGAGTGTCTTTTAACCTTAATTGAATATTATTATGATAATTATGATGCAGAGCTTTTGGAGCTGTATCTGTTGAAATTGGATTTATCAAAAGTAAAGGAGCCATATAGAATCAAATATCTGGAATATATGGTATTACGGGGATATTATGACAAGGCTTTGGAAGCATTAAGTTATTTTGGAACGGAAGGGATATCTATTAGCAGGCTTTTGAAACTGTGCTCCGGCTGGATATCATATTCGAAGTTGGATAAGAAGGAAGAGCTTTTGGTATCTTTATGTTACTATATTTATTCTCAGGGAAAATACGACGAGACCATTCTAAACTATTTGGTGAAATACTATAACGGTTCCATAACGGAGATGACTGCACTATGGCAATCGGCAAGAGATTTCGACATTGATAGCCGTGACCTGGAAGAAAGACTGCTATCACAGATATTATTCACTGAGAGTAATCATAATGAGAATTTTGATATATTTTTGAATTATTATGACAACGTGACTAACCATCAGCTTGTCAGAGCGTTTATAACCTATTACGCATACAGATATTTGGTACATAGTCAGCATATCGATGATAAGCTGTTTCCGATTATACGACGTGAGTTGAATTATGAAGAGAATAATCTCGGTCTGTTGGCTTGGCTTAAGCATAATGCTGAAGCTGCGAATTTTTCTGAAAATGACATTAGCTTCATTTCATATCATATTGACAGACTGGAGAGGCTAGGAATAATCCTACCGTTTTTCAAAGATTACATGAAGCATGTAAAGCTACCAAAACGCATAACGGACAGATGCTTTGTGGAATATAAGACGAACCCCAGGAAGCAGGTCTTTATACATTATCGTTTGGTTAAGGATAATGAAGATACGGAGTATATTACCGAACGCATGTCTAATATTCTGCTGGGAGTTCATGTTAAGGAATTTATGCTGTTTTATAACGAGGAGCTTCAGTACTATATAACAGAGGAATCCGAGGACGAGGTTAGTACGACAAAGATATTCACCATTAAGTGCGATTTAAAAGATACGATACCGGAGAATTCAAAATACAACCGTATTAATAAAATGCTAAAAGCACTTGTAATGCAGGATGACTCTACTCTTATTGATATGATGACGGATTATGTGGTATCTGAATATATTGTTGACGAGTGCTACGAACCGCTAGCTTGATACTACTTCAATGATAGGGAGAAATGTAATGGACAATCCTAGAAAACTAATTGTTGGATATGATCTGTGTGAGGATTATTCACAGATAAGCTGCTACAGTTATAAGACCTTTGAGCCAATACAGATATGCCCGGCTGAGGATGAGGAGAATCCTATGATTCCGACTGTTCTTTGTCAGAGGAGTGATACGGGAATCTGGTTATATGGTAATGAGGCTATCAGCTGTGCAAAGGAAGGTTCAGGGATTATTGCCGATAAATTATTACATAAGCTTAAGCACAAAGAAGAGATGACGATTCTCGGTCAACAATACAGTGCGGTATCTCTGTTGGAGAAATTCTTAAGAAAGACTCTGACGTTGATTAAAAATCATTTTCCTACGGAAACCATTACTAAGATAGTGGTTACTCTTCATGAAATGGACCCTATAGTAATTTATGGGGTTTATGAAGCTTTGTATATGCTGGGGATTGAAAAGGACCGAGCCGACATAATAAGCCATGGCAGCAGCTTCATGTATTATGCCTTAAGTCAGGAAAGAGAGCTGTGGCTTAATGATGTGGGATTATTTGATTTTAACGACGATGGATTGAGTTATTACCAAATCAGCATAAACAGAAGAGTAAGTCCCATGATTGCAGGAATGGAGAAAAAGGATTATTCGGACACCCTGAATAAATCGATTTTAAAGAAGAAGAACGTAGATGCCGCATATACCTTTGAAACCATAGCCAATACCGTCTTATACAAGCAAATCGTATCAACCTTATATTTTACGGGACGGGGTTTTGAAGGAGACTGGGCCGAAGAATCCATGAAGAGTTTATGTGTGGGGCGAAGGGTTTTCTTGGGACAGAACCTTTTTTCAAAGGGTGCCTGTTATGCTGCTAAGGAGCAGGCAGGGGATGAAAAGCTCGGTAATATTATTCTTTTAAATAATGAGATGATAGTAAGCTCAATATGGATAAGGGCTTATGTGGATGGGATTATTCAGGATGTGCTGTTATCCAATGCGGCGGTACCATGGTATGAGGTAAATAAGGAAGTAGAGGTAATCCCCTTTGAGGCCAACGATATGGAGATAATTATCCGAAATATAATGACTAAGGAAATCATCAGAGAGAGAATACCTTTACATAACCTTCCTGATAGACCTGAGCGTATGACCAGGCTGAACGTAAACGTCATGTGCCAGGACAAAACCAAATTAAAGCTAACCATTACAGATTTAGGCTTTGGAGATATTTATCCTGCTACGGGAAAGGTAGCCGAATATTTATTAGACATATAAAAGCTTAACGTAAGATAAGTGAGGATAAATCATGGGTAAACTAATTCTTTGCAGAGGAAAAAGAACCGAAAGACCATATGTTTTACAGGGTACAGGTTATAGGATATATTCCATAGAGGAGCTATGCCATTACATATATAACAATATATATTCGATAGATGAAACACTCTTCACGGATTCGCTTATAGACTGGATAGGAACCGAACTTTGCCTTCCGGAAAGGGCAGAGAAGCTTGAGATATCCCTAAGGCAGGGTGCAGACTATAAGACCCTGCTGGCAGTGGTCTTATGCAGCTCTGACTATTATTCGGAACAGGAAATTAAGAAGCTTCTGTCAGTTGTCGATGAGATAAGAGTCATGCCTGCTGTCAGACGATGGTTTATTAAGGCGAACTCATATTTAAAGAATAAACATTATGCTGAGGCAGCCGCCCAGTATGACAGACTGCTTGTATCCGATGAGGCGGTAGACTTAAGCCCAAAGGATTATGGGGATGTGCTTCACAATTTGGCCATAGCCACGCTGCATATATATGGACCTGAAAGAGCTCTGGAGTTATTTCTTAATGCATATGAGAGAAATCACAGAGAAGAGAGCCTGCTGCAGTATCTGTATACACTCTGGATAGTGGAGGGTAGGGAGTCGTTTAATGAGAAGGCTGCCAGATACAATATAAATGATGATATCAGAGAGGATATAATATTAAGAATGGAGCAATTGTCCAATGATGCCAAGTTATCAAAGGACATGGATGAGATAAATAAGCTTAGTAATTTGATGATTACCAATAAGGCTTCGGAAGCCAGAGACAGATGCAGACAAATTATCGATGGATGGATTGACGAAATAAGGAGAATATAAAATGGGATGGCTCAGAAATCTATTTATTAAGTCCGATAGTACAGATTCCAGAAAGAAAAATCTAAACAAAGAGGATCAGAGATATACAATCCGATTGAACAGCAATTCCGACCGATTGGGATTTATTAAGGAAAATTGTGAGATTATTGCTGAAAGCTATCGCCAAATTGAGGAATCGAAGATTGAATATCAGGCTGTGACATCATATCTAACCGATATTCAAAAAATAGATATGATTCCAAAGTCGCAAAGAGTGATTTTAGAGGATGCTGCAAGGAATATCATTAATCTTAACAAAGAAAGAAATCATATACGAAACAGAAAGTACGATATTACGGATATTCAGTATCGATTATTTGAACGGTATGAAATGCAGATTCCGAAGGAGCTGACTGTAATCAAGGATGCCGAAAACTATCAGGAGGATATCGAGAATGATATAAAGCGTCTGGAGGATGAGAAGCTTAGTTTTTTGGATGAAGAGGATGAAATAATTAATAAGCAGTCCTTCCTCAAAGGAATTGCAATTACCACAAGTATTGTCATAACAGTTCTCTTCATTATCTTTGCCGTACTGACAACCACAACCGGCTCCAATATGACTCTTCCGTTCTTGCTGACGATATTAATGGGAATGGGCTCAGCTCTTTATATTTTTATGGAGGCCAGGAAGAACTCCCATGATATACAGATGGTTAGAATAAAGCTGAATAAGGTTATTATGCTTACAAATAAGGTTGCGATTAAATCTGTAAATAACCGCAACTATTTAGACTATACATACAGTAAATATATGGTGGATGACTATGAACAGCTTAAGAACAGATGGGAGCAGTATGTCAAATTGAAGGACGAGAACAGAAGATTTCAAAGCAATTCAAAGCTGTTAGAATTCTATAACGACATACTCATTAAGGAGCTAAAAAAATATAACGTCGCCGATTCTGAGATATGGATTTATCAACCGACGGCCATCCTGGACGACAGAGAAATGGTTGAGGTTAGACATCGTTTAAACGTTCGCAGGCAGAAGCTGAGAGAACGCATCAAGGTGAATCAGGACCAAAAGGAAGAGGCTACCAAGGCAATAATATCTTTGGTAAAAGCATATCCGGAGAGCGAGCCGGAGGCTATACGGATACTGAAAAATTATAGAATACAACAGGAGGTCATCTTATAGAAAAAAATGGGTAAAAATAAAAATACCTTGACATAAATCGTAATATTGAATAATATAGTAGTAATATTTTAAATGATAAATGCGTTGACAAAGAGGAGTAGGTAAGCAACACTTAACAGAGAGGATCATCCACCGGCTGAAAGATGGTCAATAAGAGGTCTTACCGAAGGTCGCTTTGTAGCAGTATTTCTGAAGCCTTAAAATTGGGGTGTGTAGGAAATACCGGGAGTTCCCGTTATAGACGAATAAGGTGGCATGGCATCGCTATGTTATGCTACGAATAAAGGTGGTACCACGGTTCTTCGTCCTTTGTGTCGAAGAACTTTTTTGTTTAGAAATTTATATTTCATAATTAAGGTGATAGGAGAGATAGTAATGGAGAAAGAACTTGCAAAGACTTATAATCCCAAGGATATCGAGGAGAAGCTATATCAAAAATGGCTGGATAAGAAATACTTTCATGCCGAGGTTGATAGGAGTAAAGAGCCCTTTACAATAGTTATTCCACCGCCCAATATTACAGGTCAGCTTCACATGGGTCATGCATTGGATAATACCATACAGGATATCCTGATACGCTTTAAGAGAATGCAGGGCTACAATACTCTGTGGCAGCCCGGAACTGACCATGCCAGTATTGCGACAGAGGTTAAAATTATCGAAAAGCTGAGAGAAGAGGGAAAAGAGAAAGAGGACCTTGGCCGAGAGGGCTTCCTGGAGCGGGCTTGGAAATGGAAGGAAGAATACGGCGGGAGAATTATTAATCAGCTGATGAAGCTTGGTTCATCCTGTGATTGGGACAGAGAGAGATTTACAATGGATGAGGGCTGTAATAAAGCCGTAAACAAGGTCTTTGTTAAGCTCTATAATGAAGGATATATATATAAAGGGTCCAGAATCATTAACTGGTGCCCGATTTGTCATACCTCAATCTCAGATGCAGAGGTAGAGTATGAAGAGCGTGAAGGACATTTCTGGCATATTAAATATCCCATAGTGGGGGAAGACGGCTTTGTAGAAATCGCTACCACAAGACCCGAAACGATGCTTGGGGACACTGCGGTAGCCGTACATCCTGATGATGAAAGATATAAGCATTTGATCGGTAAGCATGTTATTTTACCGATAATGAATAAGGAGATTCCCGTAGTAGCAGATACTTATGTGGATATGGAATTCGGAACCGGTGTCGTTAAGATTACCCCTGCCCATGACCCTAATGATTTTGAGGTGGGTAAGCGGCATGAGCTTCCGGAAGTCAACGTCATGAATGATGATGCAACCATTAATGAAAACGGCGGTAAATACGCAGGGATGGACCGATATGAGGCAAGAAAGGCTATAGTTAAGGAGCTTGAAGAGCTGGGACTTTTGGTTAAGGTAGAGAGTCATTCTCATAATGTAGGTACCCATGACCGCTGCAATACTACAGTAGAGCCTATGATTAAGCCACAGTGGTTTGTTAAAATGGATGAGCTTATTAAGCCTGCCGTAAAGGCCGTAAAAACCGGTGAAATCGAGATTATTCCTGAGCGGTTCGAGAAGATGTACTTTAACTGGACCGATAATATTAGAGATTGGTGCATATCCAGACAGCTTTGGTGGGGCCATAGAATTCCGGCATATTACTGTGACAGCTGCGGTCAAACCATTGTATCCGAGGAAGAACCATCCAGATGTCATATATGTGGCAGTACAAATCTAAGGCAGGACGAAGATACCCTGGACACATGGTTCTCTTCCGCATTATGGCCATTCTCAACACTTGGTTGGCCTGAAAAAACTGAGGAACTCGATTACTTCTACCCAACCAGTGTGCTGGTTACCGCATACGATATAATATTCTTCTGGGTTATCCGTATGGTTTTCTCAGGATATGCCCATATGGGCGAGAAGCCGTTTGGCAAAGTATTATTCCATGGGCTTATCAGAGATTCAGAAGGCCGTAAGATGAGTAAATCTCTTGGTAACGGTGTCGATCCTCTTGATGTGATTGACAGATACGGTGCCGATGCCCTGCGTTTTGCACTGATAACCGGAAATGCTCCCGGAAATGATATGCGCTTTTACTGGGAAAAGGTTGAGGCCGGCAGAAATTTTGCAAATAAGGTGTGGAACGCTTCCCGCTTTATTATGATGAATCTGGAGAAGGCCAATTTATCCGAGAATATAGATGAAAGCCTCTTGACACAAGCGGATCGTTGGATATTGTCTAAGTCAAATACCTTGGTAAGGGAGGCTACAGATAACCTCGAGACCTTCGAATTGGGTATTGCCGCACAGAAGATTTATGATTTTATCTGGGAGGAGTTCTGTGACTGGTATATTGAGATGGTTAAGCCCAGATTATATAATGATGAGGATAATACCAAGACAGCAGCATTATGGACCCTACAGAAGGTACTTACGAATTCCCTAAAGCTTCTTCATCCGTATATGCCGTTTGTGACCGAGGAAATTTTCTGCACACTTCAGGAAATGACGGGACTTAAGGAGAAGGATTCAATCATGATATCCATGTGGCCTGAATATAATCCGAAATGGGAATTTAAAAAGGATTCAGAGAGCATAGAGCTGATTAAGGAAGCGGTTAAGGGCATCCGTAATGTCAGATCTGAGATGAATGTTCCTCCCAGTAGGAAAGCTTCGGTTATAGTGGTATCAAATAATGAGAGAGTAAGAGAGATATTTACTGAGAGCAAATCATTTTTTGCGACCTTGGGCTTTGCCAGCGAGGTAATAGTACAGGAGGATAAGTCAGGAATAAGTGAGGATGCCGTATCTACGGTAATAC
The DNA here is from genome assembly GCA_012523775.1 of Clostridiales bacterium. Taxonomy (GTDB): domain Bacteria; phylum Bacillota; class Clostridia; order Lachnospirales; family Lachnospiraceae; genus Mobilitalea. The sequence goes on from JAAYTK010000019.1 coordinate 60,251, forward strand.
CCGGTGCACAGATATATATTCCTTTTGCTGACCTTATAGATATTGACAAGGAAGTTGAACGCCTTAGCAAAGAGAAAGAGAAGCTGGAAGGAGAGCTTAAGCGCGTTAACGGAATGTTGTCGAATCCGAATTTCATCTCAAAGGCTCCTGCAAGTAAGATAGAAGAGGAAAAGGCTAAGCTTGAAAAGTATACCGACATGATGAATCAGGTTATGCAGAGGTTAGAGAGCTTAAAGAAGTAAAGAGCCTTGCAATTCACTCTCTTATCAATTAATATATGAATGAGATAATAATACCGATACATTATATTGAAAAGAGGATTTGAATTATGATAAAGGACGATTATATTAATTTTACAATTGAGAAGCAAAAGCATATAGCTCTTATCGCCCATGACAGTAAAAAGGATGAGATAATTGAGTGGGTGGAGGAGCACAAGGATATATTGAAGAATCATTTTCTTAGCGGTACAGGAACCACAGCCAAATTAATATCCGAAAAGACGGAGCTGCCTGTAAGAGCATATAACAGTGGTCCGTTAGGAGGAGATCAGCAAATCGGCGCTAAGATAGTGGAGGGAAATATAGATTTTGTCATATTCTTCTGGGATCCGTTAGAGTCCCAGCCCCATGATCCTGATGTAAAAGCTTTGCTTCGAATAGCGGCAGTCTATGACATACCTATTGCCAATAACCGAGCAACCGCTGATTTTCTGATTACATCCAGGTATATGAGCGAGGAGTATGAACGTAAGGTTATAAACTTCAATAAAGTTATCAACAGCAGACTAAAAGAGATGATTTAGGACAAATAATATAAATATAATGATTACGGGGATGTTTTTTAAAACATCCCCTTTAACATGGCAATTATTAGGTGGCATACGCTTCTTGTATTTTGTTTTTAATTTAGCCAATTATTTAAGGCTATCGATGAAATATCTGGCTGCATCAGATATGGGAATATCAAGATTATAAGCTGCGACAAGCTTACGGGAGGGGATTTCCTGTTCTGTCTTAATAATAGTCAGTTCATCCATGTCCTTAATACAAAAATCAGGTACGAAGGCTATTCCAAGTCCGATTCGGGCCATATCGATTAACAGATCATTACTGGCTATCTCAATGGCAGGAACCAAATCCAGCGAATTCTCCAGGAACAGATTATGCAGGAACATACTGGTGGTCGCCCTCTTCTCAAGCATAAGAATCGGATATTTTATAAGCTCTCTGAATGAGACCGTCTGATCGCTAATAGGGAAGGCATCCTTTTTTGCAATGAATACATCATGAAAGGTCTTTACCGGAATTATTTCCATCAAATCATTCAGGGCTGAGTTCGGTGAGTTTGTAATGATTATATCAACTTCGTTCCGCTCCAGCATCTTTGCACATTGGACAGAAGTTCCGTTAGACACCTTAATATGAATATTTGGATACTCTCTGTGGAAATTATTAAGGTAAGGTACAAGATAATATCTGCAGATTGTATCGGTGGATCCAATTCTCAATTGAATTCCGCTTTTCGGATCGGCGCAAAGCTGATTTTCCCCACGGGTAATGAGATTAATTGCAGGTTCAATATGCTTTAATAACAATTCACCTTCTTTTGTTAAGGCTACCCGCTTTGTGCTTCGTATAAACAGCGGTTGGTTTAGACGCTTCTCCAGGGTTTTAATAGATTGGCTGACTGCTGATTGTGATATGAACAGGTTCTCAGCCGCATCAGAGAAGCTTAAGCTTTTTGCCACATGGTAGAACACCTTATATAGCTCATAATTAATATCCACAACAGTACCCCCTTACCAATAAATTACTTATTAGCTTCGCTAATAAAAGTATTTACATATATTAATTTTTATTATAAGACAAGCTATGATATAATGCAAGAAAATGATGAGCAGAATGTATAATATTTTAATATTCAATGGATATAGTATGGCTAAATAAACGTATATGAATAGGAGAATATGGATGAGCAAGGTTAGAAGAATCTATGTGGAAAAAAAGGAACCCTATGCGGTCAATGCTAAGGAGCTGGAACAGGAACTAAAGAATTATCTGGGAATAAAAACACTTAAGTCAGTAAGAGTTCTTAATAGATATATGATTGAAAATGTCAGTGAGGAAACTTATAGGAGCGCTCTAAATACCGTTTTTATGGAGCCTCCGATTGACATATTGTATGAAGATGAATTAGAAACCAATCCCAATGACAGGGTGTTCTCCGTTGAGTATCTTCCCGGTCAGTTTGACCAAAGGGCAGATTCCTCAGAGCAGTGTGTTAAGCTTCTTAATGAGAAGGAGGAGCCTGTAATCCGTTCGGCAACCACTTATATTCTTTCGGGAGACATAACTGACGAGGAGTTTGAGAAGATTAAGGCTTATTGCATAAATCCGGTGGATTCCAGAGAAACAGATGAAGCCATACCCATGACCTTGGTAACTAAGTTTGAAGAGCCTGATGAAGTAAAGATTCTTACGGGCTTTACGGCTATGGATAAGGATGAGCTGAGGAAATTACATGATTCTCTCGATTTGGCTATGACTATGGCTGATTTTATCCATATTCAGAACTATTTTAGAGACGAGGAAGACAGAGATCCTTCTATGACTGAGATTCGCGTCCTTGATACCTATTGGTCGGATCATTGCAGACATACGACATTTTTAACAGAACTTAAGGATATAGAGTTTGAGGAGGGTTATTATACCGAGCCTATTAAAGCCGCCTTTAGAAGTTATACGGCTAATAGGGAAATTCTATATAAGGACAGGGATGATAAATACATCTCACTCATGGATATAGCTCTTATGGCTATGAAAAAGCTGAAGGCTGACGGAAAGCTTGAAGACATGGAGGTTTCCGATGAAATAAACGCCTGCTCCATTATTGTACCTGTAATGATTGACGGTGAAACAGAAGAATGGCTGGTGCTCTTTAAAAACGAGACTCATAACCATCCGACAGAAATCGAGCCCTTTGGAGGAGCCGCCACCTGCCTTGGTGGTGCAATCCGTGATCCCTTATCAGGAAGGGGCTATGTATATCAGGCGATGAGAGTCACCGGAGCGGCAGATCCTACAAAGCCTGTAGAGGATACCATGAAGGGTAAGCTTCCCCAAAGAAAGATATGTACGGAAGCGGCTCTTGGTTACAGCTCATACGGTAACCAGATTGGCTTGGCCACCGGTCTCGTGGATGAGATATACCATCCCGATTATGTTGCTAAAAGAATGGAAATAGGTGCCGTTATGGGGGCGGCTCCGAGAAAATATGTTGTTCGTGAAAACTGTAAACCCGGAGATGTTATTATCCTTATGGGAGGCAGAACCGGTAGAGACGGTCTAGGTGGAGCTACCGGTTCTTCCAAAAGCCATACAACACAGTCGATTGAGACCTGTGGTGCAGAAGTGCAAAAGGGAAATCCGCCTATTGAGCGTAATCTTCAGAGATTGTTCAGAAGACCCGAGGTTAGTTCTTTAATTAAAAAATGTAATGACTTCGGAGCAGGTGGTGTCTCGGTGGCAATCGGTGAGCTGGCCGAGGGACTTAACATTAATCTGGACAAGGTACCAAAGAAATATGCCGGTTTGGACGGCACTGAGCTTGCAATATCGGAGTCCCAGGAAAGAATGGCTATTGTCGTGGATCCTAAGGATGTGGATAGGGTGCTGGGATATGCCGAGGAAGAAAATCTTGAGGCTGTTGTAGTCGCTCAGGTTACCGATAGTAAAAGATTGGTCATGCAGTGGAGGGGCAAGGAAATTGTCAATATTTCAAGAGCATTTCTTGATACCAACGGAGCTCATCAGGAAGCATCTGCATATGTGACCTTACCGGATACTGAGAAAAATTATCTTAAAAACGGAGCTTTTCTGTTTAATGAAGAGGACAGTATTAAGGATAAATGGCTTAAGGTCCTATCTGATCTTAATATATGCTCTAAAAAGGGATTAGTAGAGATGTTTGACAGCACGATAGGAGCGTCAACAGTAACCATGCCTTTTGGCGGAAAATATCAGTTGTCGCCAAACCAGACCATGGTGGCAAAGATTCCGGTCCTTAAGGGTAAATGTGATACTGTATCCATGATGAGCTATGGGTTTGACCCGTATCTTTCAAGCTGGTCGCCTTTCCATGGAGCGGTATATGCAGTCATATCTTCCGTAGCGAAGATAGTTGCCTCCGGCGGAGATTATTCGAAAATCAGATTCAGCTTCCAGGAATATTTCAGAAGATTAGGTGATGATGCAAAGCGTTGGGGAGAGCCTTTGGTAGCTTTACTCGGTGCCTATGATGCACAGATTAAGCTTGGACTTCCGTCGATTGGTGGAAAGGATAGTATGTCCGGTTCCTTTAATGATATTGATGTACCTCCGACCTTAGTATCATTCGCAGTAAATATTGCCGAGGCTGGGGATATTGTTACGACAGAACTAAAAAGTCCCGGGAATGTGCTGTTAAGGTTTAGGCTACACAGGGATTCATATGACCTTCCTGTATATGAACATCTAAGCACCTTATATAAGAATATCTATAGGCTTATGCAGGATAAGAAGGCCGTATCTGCTTATGCAATTGGTTTCGGAGGTGTTATCGAGGCGGTCAGTAAGATGGCATTTGGCAATAAGCTGGGAGTCAGCTTAAGACCTGAGCTTGATGAAAATGACTTATTCCTTCCTGACTACGGAAGCATAATAATCGAAATTAAGAAAGATGATATACAAAAACTGTCTGATTACGGCTTTGGTTCAAAGGACTATGAAATGATTGGAGAGGTTACCAAAGAAGCGGTCTTTAAATTCGGCAACGAGACAATCAGCATAGATGAAGCCTGCTCGTCCTGGATGGGTACCTTAGAGAAGGTATATCCTACCCGTACCGGCAATCGTTCAGAGAAATTTGAAACAAGGCTATATGACGCCAAAAAGATATACTATGCAAAAAATAAAATTGCCAAACCTAAGGTGTTCATACCGATATTCCCGGGAACCAATTGTGAGTATGATACCATTAAGGCCTTTGAGGCTGCCGGAGCAGAAGTGGAGACTCTGGTATTTACAAATAAGAATGCCGATAATATTCGGGATTCGGTTAATGCCTTAGATAAAGCCTTAAGAAGATCTCAGATACTGATGTTCGCGGGTGGATTTTCGGCTGGCGATGAACCTGCCGGCTCAGGTAAATTCATTGCAACAATCTTTAGAAATACTAAGATTAAGGAAGCGGTAAATGACCTTCTTAATAACCGTGACGGCCTTGCCCTTGGTATATGTAACGGTTTCCAGGCATTAATAAAACTGGGGCTGGTACCATATGGCGAAATCAGACCACAGAATGAGAATTCACCGACTCTTGTTACTAACAGAATCGGACGTCATATATCACAATATGTCTATACTAAGGCAGTAAGCAATGCTTCTCCTTGGCTGATGAAGACAGAACTCGGAGCCGTATACGCCGTACCTGCTTCACACGGAGAAGGAAGATTCGTGGCGGATAAAGAATTGATAGAGGAGTTGTTCGGAAACGGTCAGGTTGCCATGCAATATGTGGATTTAGAAGGTTCACCGACCATGGATGAGGCCTATAATCCAAATGGATCCTATTATGCGATCGAAAGCATAATAAGCCCGAACGGCAGAGTTCTTGGTAAGATGGCTCATCCCGAAAGAAATGGTGATTCGGTGGCAATTAATATCTATGGCGATCAGAGCAATCATATATTCGAGTCGGGAGTCTCATATTATAAATAATCATATGCTAATACGACCCTTAGTATAATGGGGAGAAGAAGGCTGTTTAAACATAAACAAGCTTTCTTCTCCCCAAAATTTTGTCGTGTTGTTAATCTCTCACTTTTGGTATGTCGCCATCCATAATTAAGGGAATAAAGACGGGACGCTCCAGTAAATTCTTATTGGGCGTATGTAGAGTTAGGAATAAATCCCCGTTAAAAGCCCTGAATATCATACCGTGTCCGCCGTCACTTCTATAAAGTAAATCCTCATCATGTCTCCAGGGACCGATTATCTTTCCGCTGTCAGATACTGAAATATTTTGAACATAATCATTATTATCACTCATGCTTGACCAAATCATAATTAACGGTCTTGCTTTTAAGCCGTCATTACTTTGCTCCATTTCTGTGTCTTTGACTGTAAAATTGCGATAGGGGCTATATGGTTGGAATAGAAATGGTCCGTCGGTTACATAATTGGGACCGTTTCTTATGGGACGGGACCATGGTGAGTCAGATGCAGTAAACAGTAATATCGGCTCTGATATAGCCCTGCTTAAATCGGATGAAAGCTTAACCGCACATATCTCACCGTCTCCCACCTGAACCCATTCGTGGCAAAATACCATATATGGCTGTCCGGAATCATCTACATATAAGGTTCCGTCTAAGCACTCCCAATCGGATGGAGTGACTGGTCCGTCGCTATGTATTCTGAATGGCCCCGTTGGGGAATCTGATATTAATATTTGGGTGCCTCTGCATCTATCCAATGATTTAAAGGATACGAAGCCATAAAAAGCATCGTTATAATAATGTACCTCAGGGGCCCAGTAATTACGGTCTGCCCAGAAGCCTTCAGGCTTATGAAAGGCCTCTATGGGACCACTCCAGTCGATTAGGTTCTCGCTTACATACACATCGAAACCGTCGCATTCTCCCCAGCAGGTTACACCTCTGGTACCATACATATAATATTTTCTCTGATAAGGCAGTACGAACGGATCACGGATATTGATTTCTTTAATAGTCATCAGAAGCACCTCTCTTTACATTTATAGTCCATATTCGGACTCTCTAAGTCCACTTTATTTGTAGTCGACTATAAAGTCAAGTATCCAACTGACAGTCTATGGGCTCCTTATCATCCCGAAAGCCTTTAAGTACAGGCTGACGAAGCATTCCCTTTTCATTTGGCATATACTTAACCACACAGACCAAAGTGGGTTTTACCCACACTGCATTCTCATGGCCCGATGGCGTAACAGCAAATGGAGAATGAGGAATTACTTCTAAATCCCTAAGACTCCCAAGCCTTACACCCATAGTCACATGACCTTGATAAATAAGATCACTGCCTTGATACTGTCCAAGTACAAGGCTTGTAATGCCCCTTTC
>JAAYTK010000020.1 GCA_012523775.1 Clostridiales bacterium
ATATTTAATCTCCAGGCATTGTAGCCCGTAGGCTACAATGCCTATGGTAGCTTGTACAAGTAAATCCACAGGAGGATAAGATGTTTAACAAGGTAGTAAGCATTGAATTTGGACTTCTCAAAACCAAGATATGTGAGGTGGATTTCAATAAGAGAGCACCCCATATATACCGCTGTATTTCCTTTGATACACCGGAGGGCTCCTATGATGACGGATACCTCAAGAATATAGATGCTCTGGCTACGATTATTAGGGATAAGATTAAGGAGGCGGATATCAGAAGCAAGAGGCTGGTATTTTCCCTCATGTCATCGAAGATAGCAAACAGAGAGGTCATTATCCCCCTGGTAAAGAAGGAGCATATTCAGGAAGTGGTCATGGCAAATGTCGAGGAATACTTCCCCATGAACATTTCCGAGCATTCCATAACCTACAGTATATTAGAGAAGATTAATTTAGAGAAAGAGAAAAAGCTAAGATTGCAGGTGCTGGCAACCCCGGACAAGATGGTGCAGGGGTATTATGAGCTGGCAGAGCAATTGGGATACGAGGTTGAAGCCATTGATTACATGGGTAACAGTGCCTATCAGTTGGTGAAGAACCATATACATGATGATATAAGTATGGTTATTCAGGTTAATGAGCAGCTGACCTTCCTTAATATATTGGAGAAGGGTATATTAACCCTGCCAAGAGTTATCAATTATGGCTATATGAATATTATAGACACAATTATGAACAGTGAGAATGGACCCACGTCCAAAAACGATGCCGTAGATCTGATGCACAGCTACTATTCCAACGAAGAGGCGGCAGCAGCTGCAGAGGACGATGAGGTATATTTGAAGCAGGATATTATTGAATCCTTACAGTATTTGATTGAGAATATAGCAAGGATTCTTGATTATATTGTTCGAAACGAAAATAAGAGAATCGGTACCTTATACATAATGGGGAAGGTAACCGAATGGACAGGCTTGAAGGCTTATTTTTCCCAGGAGCTTGGTATCGAAGTGGTTTATCTGGACAGGCTTAGCTCCGTCAACATCAAAAAGACCACTAATATCAATAAGGACGAAATCCTCGGATACATGTCCTGTGTGGGGGCAGCCATACAGCCTGTTAATTTTGTTCCGAAGGATTATCTAGAGAAATCGATTCGAAGCAGTAATATATATATGATTGTATTTACGTTGACTTCGGGAGTGATTATAAGTATAGCCCTTGTGCTGATATCGTATCTGTCATTTAATAACCAGAGGATTTCCAACCGTATACTTAAGACAGAGATCAGTAATCTGTCACCGGTAAATGAGATATATAATGAGCATAAGATGGTATCAGAGCGTTTAAATCAGATGGAGGCTATATACGATATTACCGTAAGCAACAACGAGCATTTTGTCGGTTTGCTGGAAGATATTGAGGATAAAATCCCCACCAGAGCAATAGTCGATTCAATAAATGCATCAGCGGAGGGCTTAAGCTTAAGCCTCGTGGCGGATTCTGAGGTCACTGTCGCAAAGACACTGCAGCAGCTTAAATCCATACCGGCTCTTACAAATGTTTACACATCTTCTTTAAGCATATCAGAGGATGAGTTTGGATTAAAAAGAGTTACCTTCGTCATAGATGCGAGATATAATCCTGAAGGATTTGAAGCAAATGTCGGGGAGGTGGACTAGGATGAATATTTTAAGAAGGATACCCCGAAGACAGCTTAAGCTAATGGTTGTGCTGATATCTCTTTTACTCGTTGCCGGCTCATATTTCTTTGGATTCCAAAGACTTAACAAGAAAGCAGAGGCTTTGAAGAAGGAGAACATTACCCTTACCTCTGAAAGAAATGAGCTGCTTGAAAAGAACAGAAATAAAGAGACTATGGAAGAAGAGATTGAAACAATGAGGGTTAAATATGATTCGCTTTTGGATGAGTTTCCCTCGAACCTGACTCAGGATAAAAACATTATGTTCATATACAATCTGGCAAAGCATGCCAAAATGGAGGTAAAGGTCATAAGCTTAGGGGAGAATGAACTGTTTTATTCTCCGTTCGGATATGTAAGCACGCCTACGGAGCCTACCGCAGATGCATCAGGAGCCGCTGAGATCACACAGGCAACCAACAGCGGAGAAATGCTGGGTTACAAGACCAGGGTAACCATATCCTATTCATCAAGCTATGACGGTCTGAAACAATGCATTAACTATATTAATGATTATAAGGACAGGATGAATGTGGCAAACTTTAATGCTGCCTTCGACCAGACCTCGGGGATACTCTCAGGCACCATGGTAATTGATTTTTATGCTCTTAGCGGCACTGATAAGCCGTTCGAGGATGCTGTAATCGAATCGGTACCTATCGGAACCAAGAATATATTCGGAACATTTGAGATTCCTATTGTAGATACAGAGGATTTAGATTCGGAAGATGTAGATATAGAAGATACGGAACCGGAAGATACAGATACGGAAGATATAGATACTGATGATTAAAAGACGAGCCTGAGCAATAAGTCAGATGTGCAAAGGAGCGGGATGATGGGTAATGTAGGAAGAAGGGAAAAGGTTTTAAATAATGAGGGTGTTTCCCTTATAGAGCTGGTGGTTAGCATTGCAATCATTGGCTTAATGCTTCTGCCTATATTAAACAGCTTCGTTATTGCTGCCAGGTCCAATTCGGAATCCAGAAATGTTCAGGCAGAGAATGATATCCTGCAGAACATTATGGAGGAGATGAAGAATGGAAGCCTGGAGGGCATTATAAATGAGTATAATAATGTAGGGGATGAATGCTATGAGGCAACTTTGTCAGCCTTAGGCACAGGCTATGATATATATGAGACCAATCCCTATAGTAGGAAGAACAGTTATTATCTTCTGAAAAGGAATATCGATAATAAATACGATGCCTTGATTACCTTTGATGCAACCCCCTATCTGAATAATCCCGGTCTCGGGGATACGGATTATAACAAATTTAGGATGCCATTGGTCAGAGAGGTTAACAGCAGTGACCATTTGGTTGCGATTCAGTCCTTTGAGACGGAGATGGCCATATCGGAGTTGCATACCAATCATGTCAGCTATCATATGGGCTTAGGCTCAACTCCATATGATATGACCTATATAGAGAATACCACTGAAAGAGAAATAAAAATCAATATATTTCAATCTGGTGGAAATATAAATGCATACGTTGAGTTCATCTATAGCAACCCTGTACCGGGCTGTGATTATGCCACTTATATACTGGAGTCTAAGGAGTTAAGCTCAGCCGACGAGGGAATTTACCTCTTTTATCAGGCGTTTCCCACAGATTCCATTAACATAATCAACAGCTCCGGTTATGAAATTGACGTGTTTATATATGAGCAGACCTCGACACTTGCGGCAGTTCCCGTAACCATGCCGGCGAATGTGAATCTATACAGTAATTTGCCCGGATACGAGCCTGTAAAAAGGGAAGAGGCTAAAAACAGGATATTTGATATCACGGTTCAGCTTTATAAGACATCAGAGGTTTTTAATGTTGATGATGTATATATACCCGGTGAGTTATATGCTCAGCTACAGTCGACAAGGGGGGAGTAGCCATGATGGGTAACAGAAAAACTGATAACAGAGGCGCCACACTTATTATTGTGGTGATTTGTTCTGCTTTTGTTATGATTCTATCCACCGTCATCCTGTCCATTACCGTAACAAACCGACAGATGAAGAAGATAGAGCATGAAATTAAGGATAATTTCTACTCTGCAGAGACGGCTTTGGACGAGATAAAAGCAGGGCTTGAGGAGCTTGTGGCTGATTCCCTGGAAGGAGCATATCTCGGAATCTTGGAGGAGTTTACGAGCCATACAGAGGAAGAAAAAAGGGACAAGATGAAGGAGGATTTCCTTGATAATCTGGAGGCTCGCTTAAGCATGGGACCCGGTCTATATAATGCCAATACACTGAGAAACTTCCTAAGAGTTCCGGCTACATTCAATATTGCTCCCGGAGAGAATCTGCTTCTCAGAGATGGGGAATCGATAACTCTTAAGAATGTAAGGGTTGAATACGAGGACGATAAGGGCTATCTGACAACCATTTCCACGGATATCGTTATAAGTACTTCCATGGCTAATTTTAACCTTTCCATTAGGACCCCGGGATTTGCCGAATACGCCCTGATTGCGGATAATCAGATTAAGCTGGATGGAACAGGTCTTGCCAACGGAGCAAAGGCTGACGGCAGTATTTATTCCGGTGACGGAGGCATAGTGCTTGGCAATTCCAGATTTGATATCAACAATGCCAGGAATGTAGTAACCAGAGGGGACATAAGCGTCGAAGCAAACAGTGTGATAACGATTAGAGATGACTCTACCATATGGGTAAAGAATATAAATGTTAACAGTGATACAACAGAGGAATATGAGATTGATATTAAAGGCAAATGTTATGTTGCTGATGATCTGACCATTAACGGAAATAAAAGCAAGGTAAGAGTACAGGGAGAGTATTACGGATACAGCTATGACAGCTATAATGACACGGCTCCTTCTCCGTCATTGACGGCACAGGGTAATAGTGCCGTTGTTATTAACGGGAAGAATGCCGGGCTGGAGTTCTCAGACATGGATGCTCTTATGATTAGCGGCAGAGCATTCCTCAGCTCCGATTACACCGGTGATACGGGCGGAATTTATACCGGTGAATCCATAACCGTTAAGGAATTGCAGCTGGCATATTATGTTCCTAAGGATTTTATATGGTGTGGATCGAATCCGGTATCATATGATGAATATTTGGCAAAACCATCCGGTGAATCGGAGGTTGATTTTACCAGAACCTCGACATTTCCTATTAATATAGCCGATTATGCAGACGGATTCCTAAATCTCCATTATATCCATCATGGAGAGAGATACAAGTACTATTATCTTAAGTTTAAATCAGAGGCCAAGGCCAATGAATATATGCAGAAATATTTCGAGGAATTCGGTAACGGAAGCAGTGACGTATTAAATATCGATGAGCTGGTGGGTAGAAACGTAGACAGTATTATTATTGATAATACCATTAGTAACATATTCTTAACGGCAGGTAATTTAGTAACATATACCGCAAATACGTCAAATATTATAAATAGTGCCGTGGATTATGGTGGCCTGTCCTTGACTGCCATGGAGAATCTGTCAAACCAACTGTCAAAGCGTTATGACTCTATGACAAGAAATTTAAAGATGACGACCACGAGTCCGGCATATGATTACAGCTCCTTGTTTAATTCCATAATAGATACCAACGAGCTGGATGCATCGCCCTATGAATCGAGGTTCTTTGCATATGTGGACGGAATACCTTGCTATGTATATATAATTAATAATCCCGGTTCAACCTATTATATAAGCAACATACCTCATGATGAAAGACAGGGTATCGTGGTAGCCAGGGGCTCCGTATGCGTCGACAAGGATTATAACGGACTTATTATAACCGGTGAGAACATCGAGCTTAAGGCGTCTGTTAATGTCAGTGCCGCTAAGGAGGTGATCGAGGGTATTCTTCGTCTGGGAGATCCTGAAATCAACTGCTATTTTAGAGGGTTTCCTACTTTACCTGTTCCGACTCCCGGTGCTTCTGATAACAACCTGTCAGTTGCGGATATGATAAGCTTCGAAAACTGGAGGAAGAATAAATAGGTGATACGATAGGATTAATATGGATTCTGTGATATGGAATCGGTAGGAGGATTTATGAGAAAGAATAACGGGGGAATGTCTTTTATAGAGCTGGTACTGGTAATAGTTATCTTAAGCCTGGTAACAACCGGAGGCATTGCCATCTATAAGTCCTTGGGATTTGCTAACACTAAGAAAGCTGCAAATCTTATAAATGATTCCTTGAGTAAGGCAAGAATAGATACAATGAGTAAGAAGGGAACTCAATATCTGTATCTTTATCAAATAGACGGTAAGCTGTATAGTAAGGTTAGTACAGAGGGGGCTTTAAGCGTTGGAGTGCCCGGCGAGCTTACTGCTACTGAGGGTAAGGGTTTTTCCCGTAACATAAGCCTAAGATATAAGACCGGTGCAGGGACGACTCATGAGCTTGCTGACGATGAAAGCATTTGCTTATATTTTGCTAAAGCTTCCGGTGCATTTGTCTCGGACTATTCAGAGATAATCCTTATAAGCGGCAATAACAGCTCGGTTATAACATGTATAAAGGAAACCGGAAGACATTGGGTAGATTAGAAGGGGGAAATAAGGTGAAACCGAATAACAAGGGTTTCTCATTGATAGAATTATTAATTGCCATATCAATATCAATAGTAGTCCTTGGTATAGTTGCTTCCTTCCTATGGCAGACTACCAACTATTACCGTAGATCCAGTGAGGAAATTGCCCTTCAAATGGAGGCTCAGACAATCCTCAATCAACTGAAGGACATGATAGTAGAGGCTGATTGTGTGGTGTTTGACGATACGGTAGATCCCATTGTCTTAAAAATACAGCATGGTGAGGATTTATTATACGAGATTAGCTTTAGCAGCTCTGGGAAAGTCCTTAATTTCGTCAGAGCAGTTAGGGAAGCTGACGGAAGCATCAGCCGTACAACACCACAGTTATTTGGCCAATATGTGGAGCGTTTTCATACAACAGATACAGTAGATGGAGACAGCTTTATTAAGGTATCCTTTACACTTCAGGGGGATTATTCAAAATATGAGGTTAAGGATAGCCTTATCAGCCTTAGAAACCAGATAAAGCCGATTAAAGCCTATTGGTAAAGGGGGAATACTATGAAGAAGAGAAAGGGTAAGGTTATAAGAAATGCCATATGTGCAGTCTTCCTACTGTGCTTCTTTTTCATGGCCATTTTTATAATTAATAATAACAAGGTAAAGGTAACCGGTGCTCCGGCCGATGCCTATATGAAATTCCCCGGCTTTGATCCCTCGTATCCCGAGGGAAGCGAAAAGAATCCGTTTATTATTCTGGAGATTGTACCCCATAGAAGCATCGGTCAGATAGGCTATGTGGTAAAAGGTCAGGAGCCTGTGGATATGGCTTTGATACAGGCTGATAATAAATGGGACGAGGTAATCGGTGTAGCCCGGTATTCTTTTTATATTGATGATGACGGTCCTTATGATTATAAGAATTTGGATATATTCAGGAATGAAATATTAATGGTGGAAGAGGATTATCATGTTAGGGTCGTTACAATAACACCGGAAGTTTTAAATGAAAACACAGAAAAATTCTCAAAATATTATGATTTAGACGATAACGGAAAGAACAATAAGGTAATAAGCGGTGCTGACAGTGATGATGAGATTGATCTTATCGCTCATGCAGACCTAATCAGTATAAGTCCCATGGCCCATGCGGGCAGTCCGCTGGTGGACCTGTGGAATTCGTACGGGAGAGATACCTCAGGCGCATCCTCCCATAAAACCTCTTTCAAGGACGTCGGAAACGACCTTAGCTGGCAGACGACCATGGAGCTCTTCATGAAGGTCGGTATAGTGAAGGAAAAAGCACCTTTAGTATATGACTATAGGATAATGACAACCAGTGATTTTATCGAGACTATCGGGTCTGCTAAGGCTATTAATTTTACCAATGAAACCGGAACAGGCTATAGCAGTAATATATATAAATTATGTCTGATGCTTCAGCAATATGATCCGGAAGTGTTTTATGATATGTACCTTAATCCGGATGGAGTTACCGGTGGTGCCATGATAGTGGAGGGAAATGACTACGGTAGGAGTACCGGCAGTATCGTTCTTCTGGATGACAGCAATAATCCAAAGCCACCGAGCCAGCAGCTTCCTGCGGATTCGAGAATATATTGGGGAGAGCATACCTTCCTGCCGAAGAATCCATTCGGACCACCTTTGTCCGATGTGGGAAGCAGTGACTTATATCAACAGTATCTGATTGAAAATAATATTATTTTCAGCTATGTCGCAGGAACCTCTGAGTACCATGACGCGGTTATCCGTAACGTTTATCATTATAACGGAGGTCCCAGCATTGTACAGGAGTTTAATAATTCAAGCAGGGATGATCTGTGCGTAAAGGATGACAATGACGGTTATGGAATTGATTTTAATCAGGATTTCTTCGACTGGCTTCAGGAGGAAAGATACGGGGGAATCCGTCCCACTAAGGCTACTCCAAAGGATGCCATAGAATATATCCTGAATTTAAGCCGAATGAACAGAGAAGTTCGTATCCTCGAGCTGCAGCCCTGTAGGGATTTCTCCTTAACCAGGGAGGCGGTCAAGCTTATGTTTCCCGGTATAACGGGAACTATCGTAATAGATCAGCAGACTACGGCCGAATTTATCGGAAAGCTGGACGATCTTAACAGTACCTATGACATGATTTATATAGGCGCAAATACCGGAACCATGAATACGGATGCGTACGGCAAAACCGTATATAATGATCCGGCGCTGGATGGGCTTATTTATCTTCATGTGGGCGACCGTATGGTTGCGTTTGATGCCCTTAACGGAGCCATGAGAGACTCCGCTGGCAATATTATTAAAGCCAGGAGCAGGATTTCAGGCTCTAAGAGTGATATTATGAAGGGGCTTACTTCGGGTCCCGGTTCAGGCTTGAATATAACCACCGGAAGCATAGACTTTTACAGATTTTCGGGTAATGATATAAGTTACTTAAAATACAGTAAGCTGAAGGATTTTGTAAAAACCGGCTATCCTGTGATATTTGATGAGAAGTTGCTCGATAGTTCTGACGAATGGAAGATTAACAGGAATCTTGTAGATGATTCCTCCTATATATACAGATTTTTGCAGGAAGGCTTAAATAACCTAGAGGTCAATATTATACCGACCTCACGGATAGAAGACAATCTGTCATGGATAAAGAACCTGCTTAAAAAATCAAGGCTGTCCGTTACTATGATTAATGCTCCGAAGGATTATACTGGAGAAGAATCCTCAAGAATCATAGGAAGACAACTGTCATTTACATTTAGAATTAATAAGCATGCCAACACAGACGATTCTGTCAAATACAACTGGGAGATATATGTGGATAATAACGCGGATGGCAAATACTCGCCGGAGGAATTACTAAGATACGGCACGAATGCGCCGCACTCTACGGATATTCCTATAATACAAAGTCTTCCGGATGAGGATTATGCGGATGTAATTCCCTGGCTTTTGAAGGTAAGTGAGGTCGGTAATAATGCCATGAGAACCCAGGTTGAGGGAATGGCTGCATTTAGACAGGCCAATGACGACAGAATTAAGATATATGTACTACAGATTACCAGTGATAATTCAACTATACATTTAGAGAATTTACTGAATCCGTCACCGGGAAGAACTACCCTGTTCTATGAATATACCAAGGACTTGAAGGACTTCTCATTAGAGGTTGAGACGATTACAGTCTCCGAATTCCTGAATATGTATAAGCCCTACGCACCTTATAACGGCATTGTATTCGATCCCTTTGATCCGCAGGGTACAAGCAGCTTTATTATCGAAGTTGACGGAGAGAGAAAATACTATGATATGCTGATATTCGGGTTTGGCGACTGCTATACCGATATTGACAATACGTATCATGCATTGGATGATATAACCCATTATATACAGACAGGCAGAAGCGTAATGTTTACCCATGATACGACATCATTTGTAAATATGGAGCAAAGCAGCTTTATTCCGTTAAGTTATGGGTTAACCTTCTGGGGATATGGAATAAACCAGTATTTCAGAAACACACTTGGGTTGGATCGATACGGTATGATGAGGAGTCCCGGAGATACCACACAATATGACATAGCATTAATGCCCAGCCAGGCAAAGAATATATATGGTGGTACGAGTACTTATCCCGAGCTTCACGGGTTTAGCTATCCGGTACTGATGGCATTTGGCAATCCCGGATCCGGAAGCAATATCAATCCTCTCGCCGACAGAATATATGATGCCAATAAGGATTATCCGGTATTTAGCATAGGAACTGAATTTAAGGCGGGCAGCAATATTTCGGCTTATCATACGAGACGGGTTACTAAGGTCAATGAGGGACAGATTACATCATATCCATATGTTATACCGGATGAGTTTACCATCGGTAATTCTCATGCACAGTATTATGAATTAAATATGGAAGATGATGATATAACGGTATGGTACTGCTTATCGGACGATGATCCGGCAGGAAACGGTCCTTACTCGGTATCTCCTAACGATGTAAGAAACAACTATTACATATATAATAAGAGAAATATTATGTATACCGTAGTTGGTCATGAGACAATCGATACGGAATACGTTCCGGCTGCGGGAAGTCCCTATGACGAGTACGAGGTTAAGCTGTTCATCAACTGTATGATAGCCTCCTACCAGGCCGGATTACAGGGGCCTATAATCGAAATAACCAACACGGATGCCAGGATGAATACCGCCGGGGAATACCTGATGATGGCTAATAAGGATCAGTTCGAAAGCATCGAAGTACCCGCTCCGACTAAGACTGTTTTCTTCAAGCCAAAGGATCCCAATCTTAGCCTGTCAGAACTGAGTATTAAGATTTACCGTTATGATGCATTGGGAGATGTCATTTTAATCAAGCCTGATGTATATATTAAGGATACGGCTATGCCTGCTCCTGATTCGGCAGATGGGGAAGGTTACATGGTTGAACCCGAAGTCGAGTATTTCTTCGAACTGCCTCTCGGTGCTTCGAGTGACTATTATAACGGTAAGGCAAGTATATATATTTCCGTTAAGAATGAGGATAAGAATCTGATGGGCGGAACGAAGGCAAGCATTATTCCGCTGAATCTATTCGACCTGGATTAATAAATGAAATATAAATATATGGTACAGGGGATGTCTCAAATCAAAAATAACATCCCCTGTACTTTTTTAACCTATATTGCATATTTTTCAAATTATGGTAAACTATCTCTTATCTAAGCTAAGGAGTAGTTTTATGACATACGAAGAAGCAATGGAGTTTATAAGATATACTAATAAGCTGGGCAGTGTTCCCGGTCTTGAGGCTATAACTGATTTGTTGGAACGCCTGGCCAATCCTCAGGATAGGCTAAGAATCATTCATGTGGCAGGCACTAACGGGAAGGGCTCTACCATATCATTTTTATCCTCTGTTCTGGCGGCAGCAGGATATAGGGTAGGCATATATATTTCTCCGACTGTATTTTCATATCGGGAAAAGCTGCAGATTATATCCCGGGATGTAAACGAGTATATCAGTAAGGAGTATGTCTCTAAGGCAATTTCTATGATTAAGACCAGATGTGATGAAATGGTGAGCGAGGGCAAAGCCCATCCTACATCCTTCGAGATCGAGACGGCCATGGCTTTTCTATATATGCTGTGGAAGAAGGTTGATTTTCTTATTCTGGAGACCGGTATGGGGGGCAGACTGGATGCCACAAATGTAATTGAATCTCCTGTATGCTGTGTATTTACTCCTGTGAGCCTTGACCATATGCAGTATCTCGGTAACACATTGGAGGAGATAGCCTATGAGAAGGCAGGAATTATGAAACAGGGCTCTTACGTATTGTCCTCAAACCAGCGGCCTGAGGTACTTAAGGTATTTAACCGAAGGGCGGAGGAGCTTGGGATTCAGATAATGATTGCAGATTCATCTGTTGCCAAAAACATTATATATAGTGATGAGTATACCTCCTTCGAATATCCCGGTAATGACCGGCTGGATGTCGACCGTGATGTCAACCGGGATGTCAATCGGAATGTCAACGGTGATGTCAATCGTGATATCAATCTGGATATAGAACGGGATAAATATAGAATCCGTTTATTGGGGAAATACCAGGTTCAAAATGCGGTTCTAGCCATTGAGGCTGCAAGGGGCATGGCAAGCCTAGGTTATATGATATCTGATAAGGCTATCAGGGAGGGCCTTTGGAATGCTAAATGGCATGGGAGGTTAGAACGGGTGTCCAAGAGCCCGGATATATTTATTGATGGTGCTCACAATGAAGAAGCCGCCTTAAGCTTACAGGAATCGATACAAATATACTTTACAAATCATAGATTAATATTTATGATAGGTGTATTAGCAGATAAGGACTACCGAAGCATGCTGAGGATTTTGGCTCCTATGGCGGATGCGATTATAACCCTGACTCCTGATAATCCCAGAGCATTATCTTCAGAGATACTTGCATCCGAAGCAAGGGCATATTGCAGCAAGGTTTGTGATGAAAAGGATATAGAGCATGCCATCAATAGAGCATTTATGGAGGCAGAACAGGACGATATAATACTGGCCTTTGGTTCATTATCATTTTTGGGTAGTCTCGTAAGCGACCTAAAGGCACGAAAGGATGAAAATAATGATGGATGAAGTAAAGCTAAAGCAGGCAGTTCGATTGTTTTTGGAGGCAATCGGTGAGGATATATCAAGAGAGGGATTAAAAGATACACCTGAACGAATCAGCGAGATGTGTAAGGAGCTTTTTAGCGGCATAGGAAGGGATGCTTCTGACCACCTTAGTGTTACCTTCAACACAGAGAGTAACGATATTGTTCTCGAGAAGGACATTACCTTCTATTCAATATGTGAGCATCATCTGCTTCCCTTCTTTGGGAAGGCACATATTGCTTATATCCCTAACGGCAAAGTGGTTGGTCTAAGTAAGCTGGCAAGAACAGTTGAAGTATATGCCAGAAAACCTCAGATACAGGAGAAGCTTACCGCAGAGATAGCAGATGCCATTATGGAATTTCTACAACCAAGAGGTGTAATGGTAATTATGGAAGCGGAGCATTTATGTATGTCCATGCGTGGAGTCAGTAAGCCCGGAACAAGGACCGTGACTTATATTTGCCGGGGAGAATTCTCTGAGGATAAATCACTTCAGACGAAGGTACTTCAGTTAATAAAATAGATTTGATAACAAGCCATTTACATGATATTTACACATAAGGAGTGTAATAGGATATGGAGAATACAGACAGAATCGTGAAGATAGGCAGCAGGGATTTTCCCTTAGGTAAGCGTACCTACGTCATGGGAATTCTAAATATTACACCGGATTCATTTTCGGATGGAGGAAAGCATAACAGATTGGATGAGGCTGTGGAGCATGCACTTCGAATGGAAGAAGAAGGTGCGGATATCATAGATGTTGGAGGAGAATCCACACGACCAAATTACACCATGATATCAGAGGAAGAAGAGATCGAAAGAGTTATCCCTGTAATCGAGGCCATACGAAAGAGAAGCGATATACCCATCTCCATAGATACCTATAAGAGTCAAGTTGCCGATACCGCCTGTCAGGCAGGAGCAGATTTAATAAATGATATTTGGGGACTTAAGTTTGATACCCGTATGGTTGAAACCGCCGTAAAGAACAAGGTATCTTTATGTCTGATGCATAATCGTAAGGCAATAGATTATAATGACTTCTACAAGGATTTTATCAGTGATTTAAACACAAGTATATCTATTGCCTTGGATGCAGGTATTCCTACGGATAAAATAATAATAGATCCCGGTATAGGATTAGGATTTGCAAAAACATATGAAATGAATCTGTATCTGTTAGGTCATCTTGAAAGGCTTCATGAGCTGGGTTATCCGATACTTCTTGGCGCATCCCGTAAATCGGTTATTGGGCTTACCCTCAATGAACCGGTGGATAATAGGCTGGAGGGTACGCTGGCAACCACAGTTATGGCCGTCATGAAGGGCTGCCAATTTGTTCGGGTCCATGATGTCAAGGAGAATATCAGAGCCATACGAATGACCGAGGCAATATTACAGCAACGATAAAACGGTACCTGGTACCGAGATAGTAGGTACCGAGATAGTACCGAGAAAGGACGAAGCTATGGATAAAATTACGATTTCTGATTTAGAGGTGTTTGCATTCCACGGAGTGCTAAAAGAAGAGAATTCTTTGGGACAAAAGTTTCTGATTTCGGCAGAGCTTTATATGGATGTGTCCGCCGTGGCTAAGGATGATGATATAAGCAAATCCGTAAATTATTCGGACATATGTAAGGAGATTGAAAAGTTTCTGAAGAAGAATACTTTTAAGCTAATTGAGACTATGGCTGACAGGCTGGCGAGGCATCTGTTGATATCGCATAAGCCTCTTAGAAAGGTCTGTGTCAAGGTTAAAAAGCCCTGGGCTCCCATTCTTATGCCTCTGGATACCGTATCGGTATCTGTAAGTCGTGGCTGGCACCAGGTATACCTTGGACTCGGTTCAAACATGGGTGATAAGGAAGCCAACATCAAAAAGGCAATCGATCTTCTTGATAAGGAAGAGGATTGCCGTGTTATTCGAGTATCCACACTTCGCATCACCGAGCCTGTAGGACCGGTTAAGCAGGATGATTTTCTTAATGGTGCACTGCATATGCAAACTTTAAGGACTCCGCATGAGCTTCTGGATTTAATCGGCCGGATAGAAAAGGAATTAAAGCGTGAACGAGATGTTCACTGGGGTCCCAGAACCATAGATTTGGATATTCTGTTATATGATGATCAAATAATTCAGTCGGAGGATTTGACTATCCCCCATATTGAAATGGCCAAAAGAATATTCGTCTTGGAGCCCATGGCAGAGATTGCCCCCTGGCTAAGACATCCTGTCCTTGATAAAACCATGACGGAGCTTTTGGAGATACAGAATTTCCTACAGGAAGTTGAGCTTCACTCGGAATAAGATTTATAGATATATTCTATTTGTCCTTATTCAGATTAGGTGGGTTAAATGTTGCAAGTGTAGCAGGTCCGTCTGCCGAGATTATATAGGTATTCGTATTATCAAAGTCTTTAAAAAAGACATAGTTATCGGTTACATGGATTTGCTTAAAATGCCCTTCGAGCAGGACCTCTGTCTCCATGGTTGTAAGATTCATACGGCATATCTTGCTTTTGTCCATTTCGTCTATCTGATAGTAGAGGTATTTGCCCGAGTTAGTGACATTATAGGTGGATGTACGGTTGTTTACCAGAACCGTACGGTCGGATCCATCTAAGTTCATCCGATTAATTGAATAATCGTTAGTTTGGTCCATATAGTAAATATAGTCTCCAAAGAAGATAGGATATCCGAAGTTACCTTCGATATATGTTTTGCTGGTAAAGCTTGACAGATCGAGACAGTTTATATTATGGTCACTGTCATAACCGACATAGTATAATTTATTGTTCATAATAGCCGAGGGTATTACAGCCTCCTTTATAAGGAGTCTTTCCAAAGAGCCGTCCGTCTGATTACGATAGAGGAAAAGACCTGTATCCACATCATAGTTTAAATAATATACATGATTTCCCTTAACGGTAACATGGCTTCCCGGATTGCTGCTTATAAGCTTAAGCTTTCTACCGTTTCGATTGACACGGTACACTCCCGTATTATAGAACATAAAAATGCTACCGGATGTATTTTCTCTGGTATTATTGGCACGAAGATAATAAATATAATTTTCGTCTACATTTATATAAGTAGCCTTATCAGTATGCAGCTTTTTAAAGTTGGTGGAATTGGAGTTCATAACATACAGGCTTCCGTCATCATTGTCGTTGCTGAAATAAATTCTGCCATCTCTTTCGCAGAACAATCCGCCATTATAGATATTACCTGCAGTATTTCCTACTAATTCTTCATCATTGAGATATGTACGACCGGAAGAATAATAGAGAATTCCGAATATAGTAATAGCTGTTATGATAAAGAGAGTAATTAACACCTTTTTTATCGTAGACAAAATAAGCACCCCCAGCATTTTATCGCAGTATAATATAAATATTATATATCGACAGTATAAAATATGCAATTGCTAAAACCGACATGGATTATTGGAGGATAACTATGAATGATTTGTCTAAAATCAGAGAAGAGATTGACAGGGTAGACAAGCAGCTTCTTGAGCTGTTTGAATATAGGATGGGGCTTTCTCTTAAGGTGGCAGATTATAAGAAGGGAAAGGATATGCCTGTCTATGATCCTGCCAGGGAAGAGGAGAAGCTTACCGTTCTTAAGGAAATGGTAAAGAACAGGGAGCATACCGAGGCCATATCGGATCTGTTTAAGCAGATAATGCTGCTTAGCAGAAGAGTACAGTATAGTGTGCTTAAGTCTTTTGGTGATTTGGGATTTTCATCGGTCGATAATTTTGTGGCCGACGGAGAAACGAAGATTGCTTATTATGGTGAAACCGGCTCATATACGGAGCAGGCTATGTTGGAATACTTTTCTAATCGAGGCTTTGGTATTGCCATGGAGACTTTTGAAGAGGTTATGAATGCTCTCAAGGAGGGACAGGTCGAATATGGGGTTCTCCCCATTGAAAATTCCTCTACGGGAACCCTATCTGATATATTTGATTTATTGGCAGAGTATGATAACTACATTATTGGTGAGCATGTAATTACCATAGATCATAGCTTATGGGGACTTAATGATGCAAATATATCAGATATTAAGAGAGTCTATTCCCATCGACAAGGCCTTCTGCAATGCTCCAACTTCTTAAAGCAGCATCCCGGATGGGAGCTTATAGAGGGCGGAAGTACCGCCAGTTCGGCAAGGAGAGTTCTTCAGGATAAGGATGTGTCACAGGCCGCCATTGCCAGTAAGAGAGCCGGAGAGGCATATGGACTTAAGCTGTTAAAGGCTTCTATTCATAATGAAGAGCATAACCGAACAAGATTTATTATTATTTCAAATAAGCGGTGCCATCTGAATTTGGCAAAGCGAATAAGCATATGCTTTATGCTCCCTCATAAAAGCGGAGCACTTTATCATATTCTCTCACATTTCATTCATAATAATATAAATATGACAAGAATAGAATCCAGACCGATTAAAGGTAAGGCTTTTAGCTATCGCTTCTTTGTTGATTTCGAGGGAAGTATTGAGGATGCACAGGTTAAGAATGCTCTTAACAGCATAGAAGAGGAGGCTCTGGAGCTAAAGATTCTCGGAAGCTATATTCCCGTACAATAAAAGAATTCATATTTATTTCAAAATCTAATCACAAAGAGAACATATTTGCCTGATAAAATATGATTAACTTGAAGGAATAGATACTGATGGAGGGATATATATGGAGAATTATAATACAAATAACAGTCAAGACAATGAGAATAGCAAATATCCCAAGAAGAAAAAGAAGGGTTTTTTCCTTAGAGCATTAGGCCTTATGGCAGCGGCTTTAGCATTCGGATTAATTGCCGGAGCTACTGCTACGGGCTATCATTATTTTTTCCAGGGCGGCAGGGATAATAAAGCCGGGATAATCATTGATGATGACCAAAGCACCTCTGAGGAGGACAACGATGAAAGCATAATAGAAATATCGGAGGATGAATCAGATTCGGCTGTATATAATAGTACCGAAGGAATTATCACAGATGTATCGGATGTAGTAGAGAAGGTTATGCCTTCTATCGTATCGATTAACTCAACCGATATTATTACTCAATATGATATTTTCTTTGGAAGAAGGTATAGCACGCCGGTTGAGGGAAGCGGTTCAGGTATAATTATAGGACAAAATGATACCTCCATCCTGATAGTCACGAATAATCATGTCGTGGACAGTGCACAAGAAATAGAAGCCGTGTTTTTTGATGACAGTAAGGTGAAAGCGACCATAAAGGGAGCGGATCCCAGAAGTGATCTTGCCGTAATAGAGGTCGCCATTAAGGATATACCAAAAGAAACACTAAGCACAATTAAGGTTGCCCGTATAGGAGATTCCGATAAGCTTAAGGCAGGTGAAATGGTTATTGCCATTGGAAATGCTTTGGGATACGGACAATCCGTAACCGTCGGCTATGTAAGTGCTCTTAATCGTGAGATAACCAACCAAGGAATCACAATGAATTTAATACAGACAGATGCGGCTATAAATCCCGGTAACAGTGGAGGAGCATTGATTAATATTCATGGTGAGGTTGTAGGTATTAATTCACTTAAATTTGCCGATACGAGAGTCGAGGGCATGGGCTATGCCATACCGATATCTGATGCGATACCCATGATAAATCTGCTTATGACTAATAAAGTCTTAGATGTTGCCGAAATGGGCTTTTTGGGAATATCGGTCGAGACAGCTCAGAATGTAACCAGGGACTTGGCAAATCAGTTTAATATGCCTGTCGGTATATTTATTAATGATATTATTGAGAATTCTCCGGCAGAGGAGGCTGGTTTAAAGTCAGGACATATAATAGTAGCATTTAATAAAATGAAGGTTGAGACAATCGATGACCTGGTTAATATGTTGACTTATTCAAGGCCTGGAGAAGAAATAATACTCAGTATAAGAGAGCTTCAGAACGGCGAATATGTTGAAAAGGATCTTAATGTAATCTTAGGCGAAAGACCATAAGGCTTATCTGTGTATTGCTATAATTGTAAAGATATCCGCATATTTATTGGATTAAAGTAAAGGATGATAAGATATAAATTGCAATTTCTATCTTATCATCCTTTTTTCTTTCAAACGATTAAAAGCGGATTAGATAAATATTATAAACCATGTTGCTTGCTTGACAATCAAAAGAAAATATAGGTATAATATGGCAAGCGTTCGGTTTGCAAAACTGATTTATGAACACTATATATGAAAAAGTCAGGAGGCGCGAAGAACCATATGTTTAATGATACGGATATTGTTTTAGCTGAAAAAAGATTGGTTGGCGAGAAAGCAGCTGATTTTATCAAGGAAGGTATGATCGTAGGTCTCGGAACCGGAAGTACCGTATATTACACAATGCAAAAGCTTGGTAGAATGGTAAAAGAAGGACTTAATATATCAGCAGTATCAACATCACTTTCAACCAGCACCTTGGCAAAAGAATTAGGAATACCATTGAAATCATTAAACGAAGTATCAAGAATTGATATTACAATTGATGGTGCAGATGAAGTTGATTATATGTTTCGGGGAATTAAAGGTGGCGGAGGTGCTCTACTATTCGAAAAGATTGTAGCTTATTATTCGGATCAAAATATATGGGTAATCGATTCCGGTAAATATGTGAGTAAACTGGGAAAATTCCCTCTCCCGGTTGAAGTGATTCCAATGGGTTATATTCAATTTTTGAAGAAAATGCAAGAAAATAACTATAAATGCGTTCTTCGTAAAAATGAAAAAGACATTTTTAAAACGGATAGTGGTAATGTCATTATTGATGTAAACATTGAAAAGGTTACAGATTATCAGGAGTTCAACCACTGGTTGTTAAATATCCCAGGAGTTGTTGAAACAGGATTATTTCTAGATGTTGTTGACAAGATTATCATGCCGGATAAAAATGATGTTAAAATACTTATCAAGGATAAATGAAGTGGCGAAAGGATTGAATATATGTACCCTACTCATATGTCCAAAATAAGCATGGGTATTCGAGGATTAGTAGTCACTGATAGATTTTATTAAAATAATCTGCCATATGGTAAACTTGAGAATGTCTTTTATTAAATAAATCAGTCCATTTTACGGTAATCATGGTTCTTCTTTTCATTACAATCACAAAACCCTACCTCCTACCATATATTAGTAAGAGTAATATTTTTTCTGGGAGGGTTCATGAAACGAAGGCTAATCAGTGTACTTGCTCTACTCGCTATGACAGCCACATTACTTGTAGGATGTAAGGGAA
>JAAYTK010000021.1 GCA_012523775.1 Clostridiales bacterium
ACGCTTTAACCACCCTTGCTAATTTAAATAAAGAAGTATGCCACAATATATCCACTCATAATCTGTATGGTATTGGCACACATATGGGCAATAATCGGTCCCAGTAAACTCCTTGTCTTTAGAAACATAATGGACCAAAAAATACCCAGGATAAACGTTATGCTTAGCTGTATGACGTCAATATATAAAATTCTAAATGGCATAATCTGATATTCTATATGAGCTAAGGCGAATAATACTCCGGATACTATTGCCACGAACGGAATTTTAACTTTTTTAACACGAACATATTCACTAATAACAGGAACTAATAAAGTTATGATAAATCCTCGAAATAATGGTTCTTCTCCTACACCCGCCAATAAGCATCCTATAATAAAATCCTTCTGCATTGCCAACTTATTTGTAACATAATAATGTGATACAAATGCATCAAAGCCGGCAATACAATTAAGTCCTATCCCATAAAACAAAATAACAAGCAGTAACCATATTGGAATAAACCATCTTAGCATCCTAAATGTTAATTTGACATTATATAAATTAAATCCCATCTCTGTTATTGAAGTATGTATAATAGACCTTACCAAAATAATTGCTATTCCTGTCTGAATAGTATAAAAAACTATACTTAAGAAGATGCCTCCAGCCAATGAGTTTACATCTATATATGAGGCCGGTAGCAATAACAAATAATTAATAATAACTGGTAGAAACAAGGCTACTGCTGAAACAAAAACTAATCTCAATACTATTTTCATACTCTTCATATACCACAGGCCCCCATATAATTTATATAAATCCATTTTACTGTATCTTCTGTTTATTTTCCATTATATTGTTCTAACTAATCCTTCTCATAAGAATCATTGTTAAATTTAGTTACAATTAAAACCAAATCCATGGATTTTTCATTACTTGCTCTAACCCTGTTTGACCAACATTACTGGTTTTTAAAAACAGTTTAATTATATGAATAATACTGTATTATCTGAATCACCGTGATATAATAATATAAGGATTAGCATCCTAATATATATCTCAATAATAATTATCTGCTAAAATATCAAGAGGATTTTTAGCATGGAAAAAGTGCTTCTAAAGCATATTACACGAGGAGGTTTATCATGAAATACTTTGTAGATGCAAATGCTGCGAAAGACGGCAACGGCTCCAAGGAGAGACCATTTAGACGTATCAACGAAGCCGCCAAGGTAGCGCTTCCCGGGGATGAAGTCTTGGTAGCACCGGGAGTTTACCGGGAATATGTAGATCCGATTCATCCCGGTACGGAAGATGCCCGTATTACTTATATCAGTACCACACCTCTTGGCGCTGTGCTTACCGGCGCAGAACAGGTAAAAACATGGCAACATTATAAAGGAAATGTCTGGGTGTGCCGAATCGCAAACAGTTTTTTCGGTGATTACAATCCCTATACAACTTTAGTATTTGGAGACTGGTATTTTGCAACACCAAATAAACATACCGGCTGTGTTTATTTAAATGACAAGGCCATGTATGAAGCCACAACTTTAGAAGAGTGTATCAAAGGCGAAGTCTATGAATGCAGTTGGGTACCGGAAGAATCTATCTATAAGTGGTATACCGAACAGGATATGGATACTGATGAAACAATTATTTATGCTAATTTCCAAGGTCAGAATCCAAATGAGGAAAATGTAGAGATCAATGTACGTCGTAGATGCTTTATGCCATCTAAAACAGGCGTCGGTTATATTACGGTCAGAGGATTTAAAATTGATAAAGCTGCCACCACCTGGGCACCGCCTGCAGCTTTTCAAGATGGTATGATTGGTCCTCACTGGAGCAAAGGCTGGATCATAGAAGACTGTGAGATTTCAAACAGCAAGTGTGCCGGTATTTCTCTGGGCAAATATCTTGATCCTGACAATGAGCATTATTTCACAAATAAACATGTAAAGAGTCCCACTCAGATGGAACGCGATGCTGTATGCCGTGGCGTATATCACGGTTGGCTGAAAGAAAAAATAGGCAGCCATATAGTCCGCCGCTGTAACATCCACCATTGTGAACAGGGTGGCATTATTGGCCGTATGGGCGGTGCGTTTAGTATCATCGAGGACAACCATATCCACCATATTAATAATATGATGGAGCTTGGCGGAGCAGAAGTTGCCGGAATTAAAATGCATGCTGCCATTGATGTAATCTTTCGCCGTAACCATATCCACCATTGTACAATGGGAATCTGGTGTGACTGGGAGGCTCAGGGCACACGTATTACACAGAACCTGCTCCATGATAACCAGAGGCCACCGTATGCTAAGAATCTACCGGGAAGTATGAATTCTCAGGATTTATTTGTAGAAGTCAGCCATGGGCCTACACTTATTGATAACAACATCCTGCTCTCAGACGTTAGCCTTTTCTGTGCGACACAAGGCGTGGCCATGGTTCATAACCTAATCTGTGGTGCATTTACCTACGTCGGCGGGGGAACTACATGGCGATATACACCATATCACATACCACACCGTACGGAAGTAATGGGCTTTATGACCATACTTCATGGTGATGACCGCTTCTACAACAATATATTCGTCCAGAAGTGGCCATCTGAGGACTATGTAACCTATAATGATCAAGACCCTAATAGTACTAAACGGGAAAACAGACTTGTCGGCACACACGTTTTCGATGAGTACCCAAGCTATGATGAATGGATATCTCAGTTTGATTTTTCTAAGCATCCAAACATGAGAGCTCTAGAGCCTGTCCATTTTGGTCATCTGCCAATCTGGAGTGAAGGAAATGTATATCTAAACGGTGCTAAACCTTGGAAAAAAGAAGTGAACTACCTGTTAGATGAAAAAAATGATCAGGAACTTAAAGTTGAACTGGTGGAAAAAAACGGCCAATATTATCTGAACACAAATATATTTGATAGAATCAAGGATTTCAAAATTAGGATGATCAACACCGAAGTACTCGGTAAAGCATTCGAACCGGAACAGTACTTTGAGAACCCGGATGGAACACCCATACGCTTTGACATTGACTACTTCGGAAATCATCGAGGTGTTCATATAATCCCAGGTCCTTTTGCGTCACCTTCTGATGAGATTGCACTATAATCACAAATATGAGCATTGCTTGAAATAAATAGTGGACGTCTCCTTTCTGATGTTTTTTGGTAAGGCTATTAATATCAGGAGGAAACGTCCACTTTATCATGTGTCCCTAACATCGCTTATCCTAATTTTTTATCCATCACATGAAAAAAGTAAATACTATTAAAGTAAATATTTTTTTCATCGACACATAGCAAGGCACCTTTATTCAGATTATCATTGGGCGGAACTGTAATAGAATATATGAGTTCTTTTGATTTTTTATCCCATTTGTATCTCCTTTTTATTTATCATATCCTCGCTTTCTTGCCTGTAACTTCTTGTATATTGTCTTTGTTACGATTTCTTCTGTGCTTTTAAACTGAAGACTAATGGCAGTTTACCCTCTAATTCCGGATAGTAAGCCAATCCATTTGCATCAATTGCGCTTCCTGCCATTCCGGAAACACATCGGTCATACTCTTTGAAGTAAGTTACATACAGGCCCCCATTTAGAAGTCCATTTATTATTGTACTTAGCTGATGTCCCCAAAAGTAGTTTTCTGCTTGTTTTGCTTCAGATGCATAACCTCCAATTGATGTATCAAAATCAGCTGACATTTTGAAGAATAGGGTTTAGTTTAAATTCCTCTCTACTTAATAGTGCCTTAAAATGCTTGTAGTGGTCTTCTGCAAGTTTACCCCATGCCACCTTATTTGCTTCTATCTTGCTTTCATTTCTATCCATTATATATCCCCCATTTTTTAATTTACTTAGCAGACCCAATTCTATTTATTTATTTCTATTTACGCTTAAGAATAACATGTTGAAAATATGCAATATTTCTAAATTCAGGTATTTCCTCTGCTGCACATTCAAGCTTATACATCTTTGAAATCCAATCAGATTCCATTTTCAGTTCGTTTCTTTGCAAAGCAAAAAACATTCGTACACCATATATTTTATCAATTTCAAAATAACCTTCACAATACTTTTCTAATTCACAAATATCATATTCGTTTATTACTCCAAAATTTTCTGATACGGCATTTCCATTATTAATCAATTCTAATGCCTCATTAATTTTATATTCAAATACTGCTTTATGCATTATTTTCCCCGCTTTATTGTGTTTAACAATTGATAAAAATCCATCAGGTTTTAGTATACGGGCAAACTTACAAAGCAACACTCTTCTGTTATCTAAATACTCCAAAACATTATGGCATATAATCACATCATAGGATTGATTTGGTGCCTCATTAAGCTTCTCTATTCCACCAACAATTTGTCTATACTCATTATTACAAAATCTATGTTTAAGCAATTCTTCATTCGGTTCAATGGCAGTCACGTCATTACTCTTTGCATAATAATCCGCAGTAATCCCAAATCCACTTCCAAAATCAAGTATTTTTTTACCTTCGCATTCTATGTTGTGCCATACTAACTTATAAAACAATTCTCCCCACGGTGCATTTACCGTATTAAGATAACCTTGAACATTTATGTTTCCGCTCATGTTTTAACCCCTCCTTAAACCTCTTTCCATAAGCGTGATAAATTACTACGTCTATATGAAGCCTTTTGATACAAGTTCAAATATTATATTTATAATTATATCAAATATGTCTGTGAAAACTAGAACAATATTTTCAAGCTCACGAATTATATCCTCTCATCCATCATTATCAACATCTATGAAACATCTGAATATATACATTCTTCTTAACTCCACAACCCCAGGAATTTATCTGTTCTGTCAACTCAATTCTACTCATATTCCGGCTCAAAATTACCATAATAATATACCCTCGATACGTTCCCATGAACGCATATCGAGGGTATAATTAAGTTAACTGATTTACTTTTATTTGATAAAGTAGTTTTTACCGGGTCGGGACTATTTCCAGCCAGTATCCATCCGGGTCTTCTATGAAATAGATTCCCATTGACGGATTTTCATAACAAATGCAGCCCATTCTTTCATGCAGCTCGTGCGCAGCAGCATAATCATCTGTCCGGAATGCCAGATGAAACTCCTTTTCCCCGATATCGTATGGCTGAGGATGATCCCTGAGCCAGGTCAATTCCAGCTCAAACTCGCTCTCTTCATTCCCTATATACACGATGATGAAAGAGCCATCCTCGGCTGTAAAACGGCGTTTTTCCTTCAGTCCAAGCGCTTGATCGTAAAACGACAGCGAACGGTCAAGATCGGTTACATTGTAGTTTTCATGAATCATTTTAAATTTCATAAAATTTTCCTCCTATATTATAATTCATAACGGGTTTCTTTAGTAATATCGATTACGCACTAAGACCAGTCAAAGAATCCAAATCCGAAAAGTGCCTGAAATCAAGGGATTTACAGCTCATTATCTTGTATTGCTCGAGGGTAAAGCGCTCGTTAATGGGATTTCCCATATCATCACCATAACCACCAGCATAGAAACGGCTTATAATAATAGCGTCTGTCACTGCTAATGCTCCCTTTACACCCTCGGGATGGTTGTGTGTTACTTCAGCTGATAGCTTTGCTCTATCCCTGCCAAGTTTAATGTTTATTCTTTTTTGGTGCATTTATAAGCAAATATATCATAGGAATTAGTGCAAACACAAACTCCGTGCTAAAGGCAATAACCAACCACAGCTGTAAGTTTGACGGCCAAGGCCATACGATTTGAACAATAACCCTTGATAACCATACTAAAACAAAGAATACATAGAACACTTTCAATTCTTTCATACCTGAAAACAGCTGCTTTTGCATCAGCAATAATATAAGGCTAAGCCCGGCTAATAAAAGTGAAAAGCAGAAATTTACATAATTGATGGATTGAATAATTTCAATTGGTGCATCTGGTATATAGGAATACCAACTAAACGAATACGGCGCAAAAAAATGCAGAACACCAACTATACTACTGATAATACAACCAACGTTAAATAGCAACCTTGTAATTACCTTCCTTCCCATACCCTCCATATCATACAAAAACTATATTATAATCCTTAATCGTTGTAGGATTATTTGATTGCCAGCGATATACTTTCATGGTTAATCGTCCATTTAGATTTAAAATCTATTCCAAAACATTCCACATGCTTTATTAAAATACCCTTTATAGGCGGCTTTTTCAATGCCTACAATTTTCATCACAACACTGACATCTAACTCGACCACTCGTGGTGTGATACTAAGGTTATTTAGGGAACAAGTTTACAAACGCTGAAAACTATTGATTCTAGAGGATTTTCAAGCA
The DNA here is from genome assembly GCA_012523775.1 of Clostridiales bacterium. Taxonomy (GTDB): domain Bacteria; phylum Bacillota; class Clostridia; order Lachnospirales; family Lachnospiraceae; genus Mobilitalea. Next base: position 6,363 of record JAAYTK010000021.1, read on the forward strand.
TCGCCTAACAACCCAACATCTAATCTATCACTTTGTTTAAGTAGGCTATTTTAGTTTCGCTGTTAAAATCAAGCCCATTTTTATCTGTGAATGTAAATCCTACTCATATCCGATTCTCCATCCCCTTGAGCCATGCAAAGAAATTCCCAACCATATCTTTCATAAAAGCCTGTGTGGTCTGTCAGCAGATAAATTGGGAAATTCCCTTTTTCTTTATTATTAACGACAATAAAGTCGAGAAGCTTTCCCGCTATTCCTTTGCCTCTATATTGTTCCTCAGTATAGACTGCACACACATTTGGCGTTAAGTCTTTTCTGTCATGGAAGTCATTCTCAATGACTCCTGCTCCAGCAATGATTTTATCCCCATTCAAACATAAATACCACTCCTGGATAGGATCTCCGTTTAATGCCGCTTCCATGCTTTCAAGATATGCTTCAAGCGGTACACCCCATTTTTCGTGGAACCATTTTGCCGCTTTCTCTTTTATTTCAGGCATTTCTGTTAATTTCACAATCTGTATTAGCTCAAAATTCCTTGCTTGAACTGCAGTGCTAAGTTTTTCAATATATTCCTCATATCTCAAAGGCAATATAGGAAAGCTATCAGTCATCCAGATAATATTATGGTCGTTATCAACAAAGCTGCCGACTAGTTTAAAACGCTCACAAAAACCCTCGAAATCACCAAATAATTCAAAATGCTTTTTATAGAAGTCGAACGAGTTGTAGAGCCGATCAAATTTGTCATTGAAATTAGATTTATTGCGGAATTCTTTAGGCAAAAGAGCGTTAGCTCTTTTTAAATATTCTTTCTTGTCTTCTCTGTATTTTTCAATTTCGTAAAATATTTTCAGAAGTTGCAACGTCCAGTCAATTCTATCATATACGCCACTACATCCACTTTTAGCCTGATTTGGAGTGAAAACTCCTTTGGGCCTTTCACCACCCCTTGGCCAAATTATATGCCCACCCAACGTTCTGCAAATATTGAGAAATTCTATTATCCCTCTGTCACTTATCCCTAATTCTCTAGCCCAATATACGGATGGTCCTATATAGTCTGATGAGAAAAGATATGTTTCTCCGTTCTTCTGTATTTGAACCGTATAAAACGGAGGTTTATTTCCATATTGTTGTTCTAAGTTTTTCACATCTTTATCCTCGCCAAAAAAACTGTTCACTACATCATCGTATAGTTTTTTACACGATTGATCTGGATCTTCTCTTTTATTTATATCGTAATTTAAGGGTAGTTCATCATAGGAACCTGTTAGATAATTGTAATGATTCATCATTGTTGCAAACCTCCACAAATGCATTTCTTTACTTCTTCTTCGAACTATACTTCTTACTACTGCGCCGCGTTCCACCATCACCTGTGACAATATTGCTTCGCTTTTTTTCTTCCTGAACAGCCCTGAACCCACTCTCTGTTATAATCGGCGGATAACACTCTTTCATCTGATACTGATATTCTTGTGTAGCAGAATCCAAAAGTGTAACCGTGCCGGTATATTTTTCATTAGCAATCATCGTTTCTATTGCTCGCTTATTCCATTTTTCTTTTGCAGACGCAACATCAATAAATACATCTGCCAGCCTCCATTGACTAACATTCGCAACTGCTCTCGTCAAAGCAGAAATCTGCGCTGCGAGACTATAGAGTTGTTCTTTTTCATTTGTACTTATCCTGCAATAGATACCTACTTTCTTTTCAAGTCGGTCATTTTTTTGCCGGGATATACCAAATTTTCGATTTCATCAGTTCACCTTCTTGTCCTAAATTAGTCTATTATTGTTGTGAATTTGAAATAATGATTAGTAGGCTATTATCGTATTTTTAACGAGCCAAAACACAATATATTGTATCAAGCTCGATTCAACTTTCTATATATTGCGTGTTATCAAAGCTATTGTCTCAACGTGCAACGAGCGGGGTGGATTGATGTCTTTTACATTGTCGGTAGTCGGGAACAAGTCAAAGGCTCTTTTTGCACTATCGGTAGGCGGGAACATATCGACATATATAATAACTACCCTTTCAAAACTCTAAACATTTCTTCTTTATGCTTTCTTGCTTTTTCTTCCGTCCATTTTTCATCATCGAAGTTCA
>JAAYTK010000022.1 GCA_012523775.1 Clostridiales bacterium
AGCATTTATTCAAAATATTATAAGCAAAATACCGCATAGTATGGAACATACTTAACATTTTTGTTGAATTCAAAATTTCTGGACGAAATTTTTATAGAATATGTAAAATCTATGGTCTGCTTCAGAACGCTGGCACTTTTTGACCTGGTATTATTTTCGCAGAATACTTCAATCGGAATAAACTCATTGTCCTTAGGAAGTAAAAAATCTATCTTTGCCATTGATTCCGATTCCCAGAATAATATCGGATATCCGTTTGCCTGAAGCTCTTGTGCAATATAATTTTCAAGCAAGGCTTTTCTCGTTGAATTATTAAAAGGTTTTTGTGAATGTTTGGTTAGCTGTGAATGAAACATGCCTACATCAGACAGATATAGTTTAAAGCTGGTTATTTCATTAATGCTTAGTCTGTTGCCTTCTAATATGGCGCATGGATCAGATAGGCACTCAGTCGGGATTTTGTATCCGGGTATAACATAATTTTGGTCAGCAAGACGCATAATTGCATCCTTATACATGGAATGGGTCGTACCCTTACGAATAAGCTTATATTGAAATTTCTTATTATTCTTTATAAGCTGTAGAGGTAAGCTGTCTAAAACCTGATTCATTTTTAATGCTTCGCCGTCAGTATTATTTACGCTTTGATAGTTCTTATATGTACCCATGAGTAGGCTGTGCTGCTCAGGTATATTTGATAAATTATTAAAGTTTAGATATTCATTGATGATTCCCGGCATTCCGCCAATCTGAAGATATAGATCATGTAAGGCCAGAAGCTCTTTATGTACTATGTCAGGGATCATTTTATTTGATTCAAAATGAGTCAGTATCGCTTCGATATACCAATCCTTAGCTATTGCCACCAAAAATTCATTAAATTGCATAGGATAGATTGGAATATGATAGAATAATTCCTTCTCTTTATTCTCTATGGAATGACTGGATATAGCAATAATTCTTGGAAATTCTCCTGTATATTGTATAGAGGTAAGCATATGTAATGCTGAAGGACAATAGCTTATTTCATCCAATATTAGAAGTCTGTCTTCTATAATAGTAGCTTCATCAGTAGTATTATCAAGCTTGAAATACTCAAGCAAGCGTTTTGATACTAAAAAGGGATCATTTGCTTGGAACAATTCAATAGCATACGGATCGTGTTCGAAATTCAAATAAAGGATACGTTTAAAAAAAGATTTGGCAAAATCACAAGCTAAATATGTTTTACCTACTCCCTTTGACCCGGTTAACAGTACCGGTCTTACGTCTGATGTTTGATTCCACTTAATTAAATGTTCAATTGCTGTTCTTTTCAATTGGATTTCCCCTTATAGACTTTTTAATCTTGTAAGTAATTTAGTAAAATAATCCGGTAAAGGTGATGTGAACTCCATATACTCTTTGGTTCTTGGATGAATTAATCCAAGTACACCGGCATGAAGAGCCTGCCCCTCGAGATTAAACGGATTCCTGTTTGGACCGTAAACTGTATCTCCCAGAATAGGATGATGGATACTTGCCATGTGAACACGAATCTGGTGTGTACGGCCTGTTTCTAATTCACATTCTATATATGCATATTTACCGCCAAGATTTTCAATTACACGGTAATTTGTAGCCGCATATCTTCCGTTTTTTGTGTCGACTGCCATCTTCTTACGATCCTTTGGGTGGCGTCCAATGGCGGCCTCTACTCTTCCGCTGTCTGTTTTAAAGGTATTATATACTATAGCCTGATATCTTCTGGTAATTGAATGCTCTTTAAACTGTTCCGCTATAAACTTATGTGCCGTATCGTTCTTACAGGCTACGAGTACCCCTGTTGTATCCTTATCTATCCGATGTACTATACCGGGTCTCAAAACGCCGTTTATACCGGATAAATCACCGTCACAATGATACAATAAAGCATTTACTAATGTGCCTGAATCGTGTCCGTGAGCCGGGTGAACCACCATCCCTTTATGCTTATTAACAATTATTATGTCTGAATCCTCATATATAATATCTATGGGAATGTCCTCAGGAGCGATTAGAGCCTCTTTTGGCTCCGGAAGACATATATCTATGGATTGACCGGTAACTACTTTATAATTTGATTTTACGGTCTTTCCATCCACAAAAATCATGCCCTCTCCTATTAGTTTCTGAATATAGGATCTGGACATATCATCAAGAAGATATGAAAGATACTTGTCAATCCGCATCTTGTCATATTCATCCTCAACTATTAGGTTGATATTTTGTTCCTCGTCGGATACCTCAAGAAGGTCATCATCCATTGGATTCATCATCCTAATTATTCTCCTTACTCTCTGATGCCTGTTCTGAATCATTTTTTTCACGATTATTCTGTCGTTTTTTCTTAAAAAGGCCATCAACAAAATCAAAATCTTCTTCCTTATAATAGAAAATACCAAGAATCAGCAACAGTATACACGAAACAGTCAAATAACTGTCTGCAATATTGAATATCGGGAAATTAATAAGCTCGAAGTAAATAAAATCAACCACATATTTTAGATAAAAGCGGTCAATAGAATTACCGATTGCACCTGCGATAATAAAAATCCATAAAATCTGAATCGGAAGATACCTTCTTTTTTGAGGTATCTTGAAATAAATAAAAACCAAGACAACGGATAGAATTATAGACATAACACTTAAAAATTCTACCTTACCCGTCATTATTCCCCATACAGCACCGGTATTCTCATGATATTGAAGCTTCAGTACCCCCGGAATTATAGATATAGGGCCATCCCCCTGAAGTTTAATTCTAGCCCAATACTTAGTTATCTGATCAAGTACCACCAACAAAATAAAATATATCAAGTGTCTTAATTTTTGTTTCATATTTTCTCTCCGTTCGGTAAATTTTGCGAATATATCTAATCGGTTAAGATAAATTTGATTGCCTCAGTCATTTCATGTTCAGATACGGTAGTATCCATGATGGCATGTCCGAGCTTTTGCAGGCATATAAAATTAATCTTATCAGATTGCATCTTTTTATCAAGCTTGGTAGCTAAATATATATCCCTTTCTAACAGACCGCTTACACTCGTTGGCAGTCCAAATGCATCAATCGAGCCGATAATATTCTCGAGATCATTCTTACTGATATAGCCCCGTCTATAAGATAAATAAGAGGCAGCTATCATTCCGATTGCCACACAATCTCCATGAAGAAGGCTAAAATCCTTTAGTTTTTCTATGGCATGTCCTATGGTATGTCCAAAATTAAGAAGTGCTCTGTCACCCTTCTCCTTAGGATCGGCCTCTACAACAGATTTTTTTATCATACAGCTCTTATATACCATCTTCCTAAGAGTATCAATATCTAAGGCTTTGATAGCGTCTTGATTGTTGGTTAGCCAGTTATAATAATCCTCATCCTTTATAAGGCCATGCTTAATTATTTCACTCATTCCCGCATTAAATTCCTTTACGGGGAGAGTCTTAAGTGTTGAAAGATTCATATATACCAGCTTAGGCTGATGAAAGGCACCTATCATGTTTTTATATGTTAAGAAGTCTACACCGGTTTTTCCTCCGATACTGGAATCGGCCATGGCAAGCAATGTGGTAGGAACCTGAATAAAATCTACTCCTCTTAGATAGGTTGCCGCAACAAATCCTGCCAGATCACCGGTTACTCCTCCACCGAGAGCCACTATGATATCCCTTCTGTCAAACCTTTTATCGATAAGTCTGTTATACACCAGCTTAACAGTATCAAGATTCTTGCTTAATTCCCCGGCCTCAAAGGTTAGACTTGTAATTTTATCCGAAATTGGCTTAAGAAGCTCTATGCACTCTTTGAGATATAAAGGTCCCACATTACTGTCTGAGATAATCATAAAGCGTCTGTTTTGAAGATCAAGTGAGGTCAGTGCCTCGGATAATCCTGAGAAATCCTTATTTAAAATTATTGAATAAGCAGGTTTACCGTCAAAATTAACATCAATTTTATCCTGATACATAAAAATTGCATAACCACATCCTATAACCCTAAGACGAGGTTATGCGTCCTCCTTAAAATTAATTATTTTAATAATTATCATCATCTATGGCTATAAACTCAAAAGCACCCTCATCCTTATTATCTAATTTCTCCTGCTGTACATCTTCTTCACCTTCGCTTTTTTGACTGTTCTCCAATCCTATGGGCTCAGGTTGTGTTGTCCAGCTTTCCTTGTATGAAAAATCCAGTGTGTTTATCTGGAAACTGGAGCTGTTCAGCAGTTCTAGCTGAGCATTTAGAAGGTTTTTATAGTGAGCTTTAAATAAATCGTACTGCTTTAATAGGTTTAACGTCTTATGCTCAAGCATTTCAGACTGCTTCAATGCCTGGGATTCAATCATTTTGGCATTAGCCTTAGCATCCAATTCGATTGCCTTGGCTTCTTTATTGGCATTATCCTTAATATCCTGTGCTGTCTTTTCTGCAATAACAAGTGCCTTCTGAAGAGTCTTCTCAATAGATTTGTAATAACTTATACTATCGGTAAGATCATTAATTTTCTTTTTAAGAGATTCGTTTTCTGCTGTAAGCTGCTCGAAATCATTAGCCACCTCTTGCATAAACTGCTCTACTTCCTTTTTATCATATCCTAAACCGCTCTTATAGGTTTTCTCTCGTATATCAGATGGGGTAAGCATTGGTTTTCCTCCTTCTTTATTGCGTTAAGATTAATCCTACCAGTCAAAGATTAGGTATGTCAAAGGTTAAGCCTATTGATATAAAAATATTTTTACCAAATATCTTCCTTTTTTCGTTTGGTTAGTTATACCTGAATATATAAATTTACCGTAACCGCGTACAGATACTATATCATTCTCCTTTAGGATATGGCTGTTTGATAAGATGCATTTACTGTTTACAAACACTTTACCTCCCGCAATAAGCTTGGAGAGACTGCTTCTGGAGCCTCTAAATGCAATGGAAAGTATACTGTCTAATCGAATCGAGGTCACAGTTCCTGTAATTGTCTTTAAATTAGGCTTATATTCAAAGTCCTGTTTATCTATTATAGAGGCGCTAACTGTAGTATGTTTTATTCGTGAAAGCTCATTAATTATAAAATCACTTATGGAAGTACTGCATATAAGATAGCTTTCATTGTTATCTATAATGATATCACCGATTTTACCTCTATCAATTCCAAGGTTTAATATTGCCCCAAGTATATCACGATGAGTAAGCTTATCAGAAAACCGGGAATTTATAGGAGTGATATGAAGATAGGCAATCGGAAATACTATTTCACTGACTTCATTTATTGTATCATTACCGCAAAAACAAAGTATTTTCCTTTCGGCTTCTTCAAATCCACCATAGGAAAAATACTTTATTCTTGGTAATTCATTTATCATTCGCAAAAACAAATTCTGTTCGTGCAGATTCAAGAAGTCAGTAAATAATAAAGCCTCACGCCGCTCTGCCATATTGGCCAAATCAAGAAAACGCCGTTTTAATAACTGATCTTCCTTAACCATATTATCCATAATTATCCTTGCTAAAATTTAGAATTAAAAGTCGGAGGATCAAAGTTATCTTCTTTTATCATATCCAAATAATCTCCTGAAATATCTACTGTATCCGGAGAAATAATAAATATACAGCTGGATATTCGATGAAGTCTTCCGTTGATAGCATATACAGAACCGGATATGAAATCCATAGTACGCTGAGCAAGCTTGTCATCAAAGCCTTCAAGGTTGATAACAGTTGGTCTGCCTGTCAACAGCATATCACAGATAACTTGGGAATCCTCAAAGGAAGTAGGCTTCATAATACAGACCTCTAATCCCTTAGGTGTTGTTCTGATAGGAACAACCTTACCTGCTGAGCTCCTTTCCATTCGCGACACCCTTTCCTTTTTGTACTCGTTAGTACTATGTAGCTTGGATTGACGCTTCTGTGTGTCGTATATGTCTTCATCTTCAGTATTTTTATTTGAGCGTCTGGACGGCTTTTCGATTACCTCATCGTCTAAGTAATCATCAAAACCATCATCTTCAGTTAATCTCATTGAGTTTAAGAAACTCTTAAAAATATTAGGCATCGTATGACTCTCCTTTATCTATAATCCCTTTCACCAAAAATGCCTGTTCCTACTCTAACCATAGTTGCCCCCTCTTCCACTGCCACCTCATAATCCAATGTCATTCCCATAGAAAGAATATCGAAGCTATTAGGGTCAAAGTTATATCTAACTACATTATCAATGTTTTTTGTTTTTATGTCAATAAATAATTGTCGCAATTTACTAAAATACTTTCTATTTTTCTCGTTATCCAAAACATAAGGGGCTATTGTCATCAATCCTCTGACTCTTATATGCGGTAGTTGAACTAATTCCATAAACAGAGGTGTTAATTCTTCAACCTCCACGCCGTTTTTAGTTTCTTCACCGGAAACATTAACCTGAATTAAAATATCACATATAACATTCTTCTTCTTGGCCTCCTGATTAATCATATGACCAAGCCTAAGAGAATCTACAGAATGTATCAGAGCGACCTTATCAACAATATATTTCACCTTGTTTCTTTGAAGATGACCTATCTGATGCCATTTAATTGCATTGCCGTATCTTTCATATAGCTCATCATACTTTTTTGTCAGCTCCTGAACCTTATTTTCACCAAAATTATCAATACCAAGATTATATGCCTCTTCAATCATGGATATCGGTTTTGTTTTGCTGACCGCTATCAATGTTATATCTTCGGGATTTCTCCCGGTTCTTTCACAGGCAGCCTCAATTCGGGCTTTTACCTCCCTAATTCGATTCTCCATCCTGTTTTATCTCCCTTCAAGTCATTACTTAGTCGCTATTAATATTATACTAATATATAATCTTTTGTTCAACAACTGTTGACGCGTCTAAGGCTATGTGATCATAGAGTGACAATCCATAGGTGGTATTCTTATCTACAATACAATAGGAATCGTTTTTATAGATAATTTCGACCCTTTTAAAGACTGCATAGCCCAAATTAACATTATAGACACCGGTAAGCTTGTTAGTCATCGAAAGCTGATAGCGGTTACCGTCTGTGGAGCGAATCCAAGTATTAGGAGGAAACAGATTGGTATCTACATAACCATATATATCATCCTGATTATATATATCGGCAGGAACAAAGATTAGTTTTACGTCTCCGGTATCTTTATCGTATTCTTCTTTGATTAAGCCCTGTTCATCACTGTTACCGCCTACAGTAAAATATGATAAGGGTACAAGATAAAAATCCTTTGAGGTAAGTGCCGATATCGGAATTTTAAGCCCTTTGACTGTATCCAGGTGTAGCTCGATATCCAGGAAGCGATCCTCCAGGTAATTGGAAAGATGCTTGTCCATGATTATTTCCGCATAATATGTTGAATCCAACGGATTATGAAAAATACTTAACGGTGCCGTAGTGTAAAAGTCATTCTGTAAGATAGTAAAGTTTATTTTATCCTTGCCGATGAGTTTCTCATGCTGCTCATTAGTCAACGGAAATACTATGGACCAAATCTCCGATGTTATCAGCTTATATATCGGAGTATTAATTGAAACCATGTCAGAGGTTCTGAGAGAGGTGTATTGATAATTATTTATATCAAATACATCCTTTGTAATAGAATCCTTAGTCAGGGTTTCATAATTATCCATATAATATGATACTATTCCGCTGCTATCGCTTTTAAAAACCTCATATGTAAAGGCAAAGCCGGTATTTTCCTGAATTTCCAATCCCTTTTCAATCATTGCCTGATTCAGCATATCATGCATTGTGCTTTCCACATCGGCTCTGAAATCATATACATATGAAAAGTCGGAATCAGAAAAACGGGTATGAAATTTTCTGATTTCATTTAACAATTTCTTTGAGCTGTCGTCTGACAGTGTAATCATATCGTCACTGCCGACGATTATATCCATGATGTTTGTATTCTCATCTATTGAGTAGACAGAGGAGTTCTTTGCTACTCTCGCACCCTCCTTCTGGAAGTAATAAACATATCCGGCCTTCTGAGTGTTTATTAATCTCTCTTCCCTTAGAATTATTCCTGTTACACGGCTGTCATCCACATTAAAGCCTTCTTTTACCTCATATATTGAGATATGCTCTTTTGTTAAATAAATATATATATTAATCGCAATGTATACGAATAAAATTACAAAAATAATGATACCTATATTAATGGTTCTTCGTCTTCTGAATTTTACTACTTTGCTATTCTTTCTCAAGCTTACGCCTCCATTTGCAGTACTTGTATATATTATACTTAATAAAATTATCAGATACAAGATATATATTCGGGTATACAATGTATAAAGACGGAAATAGTGGAAAATATAATAACAGAGATATTTCTCATTAGCACGGCTATTTACTATGTATTTGCTATAAGAGTAAATGTATATAAGGAGGATCTTTCATATGAAAACATTAGATTATATTGCATTAATTCTAGTTGCAATAGGCGCCATAAACTGGGGCTTAATAGGATTTTTTGAATTCGATTTGGTTAAGGCTATATTTGGAGATATGACCTGGGTAAGCAGAATTATCTATGCTCTTGTCGGTATCGCAGGATTATATTCCTTAAGCTTCTTTGGAAGATTAAGAAATGAAGATTAATTAGGTGAAGGGACTGTTTTAAACGCATCAGGAGGGCAATGTACCCTCCTGAATGTTATTTTTAACAGTCCCTTTATATTAATGACTATATTATAACCCGATAATAAGAATACAAATAATGAATATCAATGATATTCTAAAGTGATACACTTACATTCTGTTTCATTATATCAGGGATTTGATCATAGTTCATAGATATACTAATACATAGATTTATTTTGAATTGATTTGAAATCTTATCTAATTTCTTAAATACATGCTCGATATTATCATTATCTATCTTAGCTATAGTTAAGAAGCTGTCAAGATATATCGATTGTAAATCATGATCACAAGAAATGATACCTAAGAGAAAGCCAATGAATTCATCTGAATTCTCTATTAGATAATCCTTAACATTAATCAGTCTGACCTTATTGGAGAGCTCATACATATGTTTGTTGTTCTTGTCAAGATAAACAATACTTCCCTTTGCAACATTAACTTCGGTGTTGACTTTCTCAAGAAGGATTTTAGTCTTACCCTTACCCTTCGCACCTGCAATTATCTGTATCATTGTAATCTCCTCCTTTTGATAGGCCGCATAAATATAGCGTTGCCATATGTTGATGATGTCAGTAGAAAACCATATAAAATATTAAGTTTTATAAATTTATTATAGTATAGTTATATAATAAAAACAACAGATAAAACCATTCTATAGCTGTAAAATTCATTATTTATCATCTAATTTTCTAAAACCAGGGAAAACAAATCCGACATATCTGAATAAAGTCTGTCAATGTCAGCGGCCTTTAATATAACTGATATATATCGATTATCTTCATCATCGGTAAATAATAAAATCAGGCAATTTCCAGCCTTATAAGTCACACCGGTTTTACCGCCTATTACTGTTATGCCCTCAGGAGCTTCTCTTTCTTCTCTTAGATACAGATTCGTTGAATTAAAGCTAAGTTCCTTGTCCTTTTTGTCTTTATCTTTAAAGCTGGCGGTATACGAGCTTTTATTAATAATATTAATAAATGTATCGTATTGAATAAGCTCTTCAAATATCAAATATATATCATAAGCGGTCGAATAATGGTTATCATCGTGTAAACCATGAGAATTAGTAAAGTTGGTGTGAGAGGCCCCTATTTTTTTGGCTTCTGAATTCATAAGCTTAACGAAAGCCTCTTCACTGCCGCTCATATGCTCGGCTATGGCGATTCCAGCATCATTTCCCGAATATATTAATAAACAATGAAGTAAGGCATCCAGAGTTATAATATCGCCTTCTTCAAATCCACATATCTTTGCTCCCGGCTCGGGAATATGAGAAGCATTGTAGCTGATGGTTACACTGTCGGTTAATTCTCCGTGCTTTAACACCACCAAAGCAGTCATAAGCTTCGTTAGACTGGCCGGATATAACCTTTTATACAGATTTTTGGAGTACAAAGCCTCATTATTTGTCACATTACAAAGAAAGGCAGCTTCAGAGCTAACCAAACCGTTATTAGCATCTTCTTCCACATTCGTAGATATTACAAGGTTTTTGGCAAAAAAATCATTTTCATATAATTCTATACCAAAATCCGTCTTTGTGGATGAGGCATAATCCTGATATGAAAAAAACTGATCAGAGGTTTTTTGACAGCCGCCCATTATCAATACAATTATAAGTAATATGGCAAGATAATACCTTCTCAATTAAATCATTCCTTTATGATTTAAATAATTCTCTCCAATCCATATCGCCACGATCCATCGCTTTAACCAACAGCTCTGCCGTAGCAAGGTTGGTTGCCAGAGGAATATTATGCTTATCACATAATTGAAAGACGTTATTAACATCCGGCTCATGTGATTTAGGTGTTAAAGGATCCCTAAGAAATATAACCATATCAATCTGATTATGCTCTATCTGGGTTCCTAACTGCTGGGTTCCTCCCAGATGTCCTGCAAGGTATTTATGGATAGTAAGATTGGTAACTTCCTCTATCAGACGTCCGGTAGTACCGGTTGCATACAAAGTATGCTTGCTTAAAATGCCTCTATAAGCAATACAGAAGTTTTGCATGAGCTTCTTTTTTGCATCATGGGCAATCATTGCAATATTCATGTATATACCTCCAATCTTATCTTTTTGATTTTTTAGGCTGTAGCCGAATATTTAATATTATTCCGATTGCAATCATACTGCTTATTAATGAACTTAAACCCTGACTTAAAAAAGGAAGCGGTATCCCAGTATTGGGTAATATTGCAGTAGCCACTCCTATATTGACAAATACCTGGAAGGCAAACATCGAGGCTATTCCAATAGCTATAAGCGTTCCCATCTTGTCCGGTGCCATTCTGGCAGTAGACAGACATTTATATATAATAAATGCAAATAGCAACAATATAAATATGCTTCCGATAAATCCAAGCTCCTCTCCTGCTACTGAAAAGATAAAATCACTTTCGGCTATGGGAACATGTCTGTATCCTCTAAGATTTGAGGCTTCTTCAGCAAAGCGCTTACCGATTAACTGTCCTGAGCCGATTGCTTGGATAGAATTCTCCTGTTGATACATGGTTGCAGGATATGCTTCCGGATTTAATATGGATAATATCCTTTCCTGTTGGTAAGGATTAAGTAATACCTGATAGTCCTGCTGTACATACCAGAATAAACCCCATATCGAAGGGACTCCTACAATTAGTATTGGAAGAATAATCTTCCAGCTTATACCTGCGGCAAACACCAGCATAACAAATACCAAAATAAGAACAATACTGGTCGATAAATCAGTCTGAGTCAATATTAAATAAGTAGGTATTGACATCAATATAATTGATATTAATAAAAATAAAAAATTATTGATTCGATGTTCGAATACTATAAAAAGTTTCGCAAAGAAAATTATCAATATGATTTTAGTAAGCTCCGACGGCTGAAGTTCAAAAAACTTTAAATCAAGCCACCGTCTCGCATTATGATGCTCTACTCCAATCAGCTTTACCAATACCAATAACACCAAATTAATCAGGTATAGGATAATATAAAACTTACAGATAAAATGATAGTCAATTAATGAAACCACACCGGCGATACAAAGACCGCCAATAAGGCCAATAATCTGCTTTTTATAATCATCCGGTTCAACCTGCATAATTAAGAACACACCAATGGATATTAGAGTGGTCACCACAATCAGCAAGGATATATTATACCTTTTGAAATCATAATTCTTAAAATTAAACATCTAAATACATCCTTATTTCTTAGAAGCCTTCATATCCTTTATCGGAATATTAGCAAACAGTGCAGGAACTGTGCCGTTGTGTGTCTCGGATTCTGTCTGCGTAATCTTAATATCAAGTCCATCTAAGTCAATTTCAATATACTTTGATATTACAGCAATAATATCGTTTTTAATTTGTTCCATAACTTCGGGTGAGCAACCTGCGCGGTCCGATACTAGAACCAATTTTAATCTGTCCTTCGCAATGCTGCTGGTTCCCTTCCTTCTAAAAAGATCTGCCAAGCCCATGATATACCTCCCCTAATATCTTCTGTTTTTTCCAAAAAGCTTACTAAAGAATGAGTTCCTTTCATTTAGATCCAAGAAAGGCACTTCATCACCTGCTAATCTTCTTGCTATATTCATATAAGCCCGTCCTGCTAAGGAATCTGAGCCAACTAATGGTTCACCTTGATTTGTAGAAATAACAATACTTTCATCATCAGGTACGACACCGATTAAATCGATGGCAAGTATTTCGGTCACATCTTCGCTGGACATCATATCGCCTCGCTTAACCATGTCCATACGCAGTCTGTTAACAACCAAATAGGTTTCTTGCATTTCATTGGCTTCCAATAAACCAATTATACGGTCAGCATCTCTGACGGCCGAAACTTCAGGGGTGGTAACAACTAATGCCTTGTCGGCTCCTGCTATGGCATTTCGAAATCCCTGCTCAATACCTGCCGGGCAATCCATTAGTATGTAATCGAACTCTTCTCTTAACTCATCTGCCAGCTTTCTCATCTGCTCAGGAGTTACCGAATTCTTATCTCTTGTCTGAGCAGAAGGCAGTAGATAAAGGTTAGGATAACGTTTATCTTTAATAAGAGCATTACGGATCCGGCAATTACCTTCAATGACATCCACCAGATTATAGACTATTCGGTTCTCAAGACCCATGACAACATCCAAATTTCTTAGACCTATATCTGTGTCTATCAATACGACCTTCTTTTCAAGCATTGCAAGTCCGGTACCGACATTGGCAGTGGTAGTGGTTTTACCTACTCCACCCTTTCCAGATGTAACAACTATTACTTCTCCCATATACTTATCCTCCAGTCCATTTTGGAGGCTTTGCCTCCTGTATTGCATTTTTATCCTATTAACAAGCACTGATAATGCTTGTATATATTCTGTAATTATAAGCGAATATCATTAATAACGCTTTTGTTAAGTGGTTCAATATAAATATTACCGTCTTCCAAAAAAGCAATCTTTGCTTCTTTTACTTCATCCTTCAAAGGCTTATCAGGAGATCTGGCGATTGTATCTGCAATGCGGATTTGGGTTGGACGCATATCCAGGGCAACAACAAAAGAATTAGTGTTCCCGGATGCTCCCGCGTATGCAGTACCCTTTAAGGAACCCAGTACGATAATATTTCCCTTTGATACAACTCTTGCTCCGTTGTTAACATCCCCGATTATTACTACGCTGTTATCAAACTCCAGGGACGCTCCGGAACGTAATATTCCCTTATAAAACTGACCGGTATTATTCTCAAGCTCCATAAGCTTTTGTTCAAGGGTCTTTTTAAACAACTCCTCTTTTTTCGGATCGTCTTCTATAATACAAACAATCTGCATATCAGTATTGGATTCTATTATATTCAGAATTTCCCTCTGTTCATCATTTGAAAGAGTTCTACCCTCAAAGCTTATTGCCATTTTAGCTTTTTTAAAGAACTTACTGGATTCTCTGAATTTCTCAGTAACCTGTTCCTTCAGCTCTTCAAAGCTAATGTCAGGGCTTAAGACGACAATAATACCGTAATTATTACCTTTTATGATTACTGAATTATTAACGGATTTCATGGTTATCTCCTAATTTTTATATATTTATTGGATTAATCTGAAAATGCCGCAATATCGTTTTCCGGCAGGACTGCTTCATTTGATACTAAATCCTCTTTGTCTCCAAGATCAAAGTATAGCTGATATATGTCTCTGGCTGTCTCTGCTGCATTACCGGAGGTATGACCGTTAGGAATAACAACGGTTACAGAGATTTCGGGCTTTTCATAAGGAGCAAAGGATACGAATAAAGCGTTATTTGGCTTACTGAGGCTTATCTGAGATGTACCTGTCTTAGCGGCTACCGTAACTCCCAAATCACCGTAAAGACCGTATACAGAACCTCTTTGTTCATTAGCTACCATATACATACCCTTACGAACAGCATCCCAGGTTGAGTTCTTAATATCCGTTAAGCTCTTATATATCTCCGGTTCTTTCTTCAGAATGATACTGCCGTCCTTACTAACGATACGATCCAGTAGGGTAAGATTATAATTAGTTCCATGATTAGCTATGGTCGAAACATATCTTGCCAATTGAATCGGCGTATATAGGTTGGTTCCTTGTCCTATAGTGGTACGTACTGTATCCTTGTCCGATACATTAGGCATAGCCTCTCCTATCTCTACACCGGATTTGGTGTCCAAACCAAAAAGCGAAGCATATTTTTTTATTCGGTTTAGGCCCAGCTGCTCGATGAATTCACCGCTACTGTCAATGCCTAAACGATAGCCTGTTTCATAGAAATAATAGTTACAGGATACCTTAATGGCATTTGACATATCCACTGCTCCATGAGAACGGGGGTGTATATGGCACTTGGCCGGAAGAGCAATCTTCTCAAATATGCCAAGGTCGAGGATTTTTTCATAAGGGTCCACAACCCCTTCTTCAAGACCTGCTACGGCTGTAACCATCTTAAATGTAGAACCCGGAGCCGTCAACTGGGTGGTCGGTCTGTTCATCAACGGATAGGTCTTATCCGAATGGAGCCAATTATAATAATCTGCGTCTATCTTATTGGCAAGCATATTATTATCATAGCTTGGATATGTTACCATCGCCAGTACATTACCGTTATTAACGTCTGTGATTACAATCGAACCGCTGCAGGGTTCTAATGCAAGCATCGCAGGTGTGATTTCCAGAGTGCGGATTTTGTCTTCCATAAACTTATAAGCCGATATGGCACCTGACTCTAATTTGGCAATATCCTCTTCATTATATTCTAGCACACCTTGAGCAAATAATAAAAGACAAATTTCAGTTCCTGACAATTTATACGAAAACACTAAATAACGATATATCTTTTTATTAAATTTGCTATCCTGTTCTAAAATATCCCATGTATGTTCCAGCAATTTCTGATATAATTCCTCTGAGCTGAAAAATGTATTAACATTAAGCTTTGAAAGATCCACATAATTATTTGCCAGAGTATATTGTAGAAAGCTGCTTAATGATATTTTGTTATTTAGATAGGACCGAAGCATTGTATTGTCTTTATCTATGTCATTAATTAGTATTACACCTTGTTCTGTAAGCACATTGTAGATATAATCCAAATACTCCTCCATATCTCCGGCTTTATTGTTAGTGATTTCGTTATCAGGCGCCAATAATGAGCTAAGCTTCGAAAATAATTCGGCTTTAGCCTCCTTAAACTTACCATATACCTGCTTTTCCAGTTTATGTGCAGTTGGTGAGGATAGTCTGTCGATGTCAATGATATTATTATCAATTAGTGCGTAATAGACCTCATAAATAGGCGTATATATCTTACTGGCACTTTCCCCTTTGGTTCCATAATCCAGATCCGGTCTTAAGTGATCCAAAAGAATACCGGCTATTCTCTTTTCCAATATGTGAAATGCGGCTTTTTGAAGGTTCCCGTCTATAGTAAGATATATATCGTTACCTGCAGTCGGCTCTTTTCTTTCGACTACCCCTATAACTCTGTTATTATCATTAACCGTGACGATTTCACTGCCCTTGGTTCCGCCTAGATAAGCCTCAAATTCCTTTTCCAAGCCTGTTTTTCCGACAATGTCGGTGGAGTTGTAATACTCTTC
This sequence comes from Clostridiales bacterium, assembly GCA_012523775.1. GTDB lineage: Bacteria > Bacillota > Clostridia > Lachnospirales > Lachnospiraceae > Mobilitalea. The sequence goes on from JAAYTK010000022.1 coordinate 15,799, forward strand.
ATCTCTTTCAGCGTTAAGCTTTTCCAGTTCTTCGGCATTGATAAGCCCAGTATAGCCAAGCATATGGGCGAAATATATGCTGTCATGATATACTCTTTTGGTCTGCTGCTTAATTTCTACTCCGGGAAGATCAGCAATATTCTCCATTATCATGGCAACAGTGCCTTCCGAAATATTGGATGCCACCGTTATCTGCATGAATTTCGGATAATTATTAAACAAAGCATATCTTACACTCATTATTTTAAGTGTTTCTTCAATCGTATATTCATTTGATATACCAAACATCGGATATATTTTAGAGCCTTCCTTCAGAAAATAATATACTTCCTTTGCAGAAGCATTAAGCTGCTCTTCTGTCAGCTGATTATTCTCCAAAGCATAGGCATAAACATTTCTTTTAAAGCGGTTAAGTGCCGCGCCGGATATGGTAAATTCAAACTCTTCGTTTCCGGTATGAATAATATAAAACGGATTATCAAGAGTATCACCGTTTTCTTCGATGATTTGTACCAGTTTATGAATTACCGCATTTCTCTGATCATTCGATGTTATTTGAGTACTATCCTCCATAACGACAGAATATGATAAGGTGTTTGAAGCCAAGAGCATTCCGTTACGGTCATATATATTACCTCTTGTACTTTTTATTTCCCTGCTCTCTGTATTCCTATACTCGTATTCCTCTGCATGGGTAGGTCCTTCCACTATCTGTAGCACAAATAAGCGATTTATTAATATCCCAAACAGAACGATATAAATAAATGCTATAGGAAAAAGTCTTGATTTTATTAATCGTTTTAAAGCATCAAGAAATATATCAAACAAAACTACTCCTCCTTGAATTCACTCCTGTCAAGAGAATGGTTAATCATATGTAATAGCTTATAAACAAACACCGAGGCAGCTACAGTATATATGATTTCGGGTAGTATTCTTATTCTTAAATAATAAGTAAAATCTAATTTACCGCGTAATAAGAATTCAAAAATATAGTAAAGGAATTGATAAACAAAATTAGCCAATGCGACAAAAAACAATGGCAAGGTAAAGTCATCCTTGGAATAAATTTTATTGGCATAGCCTGTTATATAGCCAATCAACATTTGAAGCATTGCATACAGGCCAATAACATTACCAAACAATATGTCTATAAGAAGACCTGAAAAAAAACCGACCACCATACCTGTCATTCTTCCCCTCATATATGCTTGGGATACGACAAGAATAAGGAGTAGATTTGGCATAACTCCTACCAAGCTGATAAACTGATATAAGGAGCTTTGCAAGACAAAGCATATAATTATTTCAATAAATATAATAATTGCCCGTTTCAATATGCATACCCACTTTACTCATTATTAAGAGCTTCTTCTGCAGGAGGCTCGGTTAACAGAGGTTCCTTAAGTTCTGTTATTATCAGAACTTCACTTAATCTTTCGAAGTCGACAGCCGGTGTCAGATAGGCTGTCTTAGTCATATTATTGGAATCAAGCCTTATGTCGCTGACATAACCTATTAATATTCCCTGTAGGAATTTGGGGCTGGTATGGGCAGTGACGATTTCATAACCATCTTCTATCTGAGCATCCTTGCTGATGAATTTAACATGTATCTTACCTTCCTCGATAAGCTTTAGGTCACCCTGGACCACACATGTATCAGAGGTTTTTAAGAACATTCCCCATACAGCACTTTTGTCATCTATGATGGCGCGAACTTTGGAATGATTGTAATAACACTCGGTAATAATACCGACAAGACCATTTCCAGCAATTACATTCATATCGACTGCGAGACCGTCCCTGGTACCCTTATCTATAGTGAAAACGTTATACCAGTTATTGGTATCCTTGTCAATAATACGGGCGGCCACCTTCGGATAGTCCAAGTATTTCTGGTCCAGCTTATATAGCTCCCTAAGCTCATCCAGCTCGTATTTATTCTGCAGTAAAAGCTTGTTCTCATATGACAGAATGTCTACCTGGTCCTTAAGCCTTTTATTTTCCTGAGTAAGCTCACGCATACTTTGTAAGGTCTCCAGACTGTCTGAAATATATGTTCCGACAATATTAATACCCCTTTGCATCGGAGTTATTGCCGATCCTATGGCATTCCTAACAGGATATAGATATTTACCAAAACGAAATGAAATTAAAATTAGGCTTATACAAATAACAATTCCTATGATAAGCACATGTTTCGGATTGAAATGGAATTTTGTCCTACGTCTCATTACTGGCTCCCTAATCAACTAAGTTTTTTGGCCGGAGTGCATCTGCCAAGGATGATAGCTGTGGTTCATCCATAATTCTGCTTAATCCCTTAACGACTGTATTAGCTGAATCCTCACAGATATTTACCTTTAAGCCGGTTTCTTTTTTAATAAGCCCACTAAGCTCAAATATATTAGCAGAGCCTCCGGTTACATAGATTCCGCTGTCGATTATGTCAGATGAAATCTCAGGTGGAGTCCTCTCAAGTATAATACGGATTGCATCTATGATTGTATATAAGTATTCTGAAATCGCTTCATAAACGGTCTTGGAATTAACTGTCATCTCCATCGGAAGTCCTGTCACAACGTCTCTTCCATATACATTTGTTACTGCTTCTAAGCCGGGTAGCGCATTGGCTAGTTTTTTCTTGATGCTTTCAGCGGTCTTATCACCGATATAAAGATTATGTTTTTTCTTAACAATACCTTTTATGGCTTCATCTAATTTATTGCCTCCGATTGGGATAAGCTTACTTAAGACTATTGCTCCAAGTGATAATATGGATACCTCGGTAGTATCTGCTCCGATATCGACAATCATAACTCCTCTGGCCGTCATAATCTCAAGCCCGGCTCCCAGAGCGTCGGCGATGGGCTTTTCAACTATCTTAACCCGTCCGACCTTAAGACCGGAGCTTGCTATAAGATCATAGAAGGAGCGACGCTCCACCTCGGTAATATCAGTTGGAGTAGCAACAATATAGTCTGCCGATCCGGGTCTTTTGGAACCGCTAAGCTTTTGAATAAAATGTATCAGTAAGGCGGTCATATTTGCAACATCGGCAATTACTCCATATCTAACGGGATAGGTAACAACTATATTGGCAGGTGCCTTTTCATATATATCAAATGCTTCGTTTCCGGTAGCAATAATGGTTTTTTTATCAGCAATTGCAATTATATTTCGCTCATCAAGCACTAAACCCTGTCCTTTTCTGCAAATCTTTATGGTACTTGTCCCAAAATCAATCCCATATGTCTTTGAAGCCATTGTGTAAGTCCCTCCTATTTACTCTAATGTAAAATCAAACTATATCATATAAGTCCCTGTTCTTTTAAGCTGATATATCTATTATCACCAATAATAATATGATCCATAAGCGTTAACCCTATTAAATTGGCTGCTTCCTTCATCCTTTTTGTTACCCTGATATCCTCTGAGCTGGGGGAGGGGTCACCGCTGGGATGATTATGAACAAGTATAATATTAACTGCCTCTTCCTTTAAGGCCTGAATTAAAACCTCTCTTACAGGCATAATAGAAGTATTAATACTCCCCGAAGACATAATCATGTCCTTAATAAATCTATTCTTAGAATCGAGCATTAATAGAAGCACTTGTTCTCTGGAAAGATGCCGTAAATCCTGCATATAATAATCGGCAATGCTTTTGGGAGTCGTAAGCTTTAATTTGTCTTTATATATCTCCCTGGACATTCTTTTTGTCAGCTCTGTCAGACATATAAGCTGAATAGCCTTAACTCTTCCAATGCCTGGAATCTTTGTTAATTCCTTTATAGTCATGTAATTCAAGCCCTTTAGACCAGGATTGTTGGCTGAAAAATTCAATACGCTTATCGCCAGGTCAATCGCTCTTAACCTCTTGGTTCCGGTTCTGAGAATAACAGCCAGAAGCTCGGCATCAGATAAGCTTTGAGGTCCATAGGCCTCACATTTCTCATAGGGACGTTCTGATACAGGTAATTCCTTAACTGTAAGATGTTTTGTATTCATGATTTCCTCCTTCTTCTCTCTCTCCAAGAAATCAGAAGCATTTGAGGATTAATCATCGAAGCTGAATTTACAGCTTTTTGTATATGAATATAGATGTAATTACACCTAATATACTCGCTACGGTAATCTTGATTCTGATACCAAAATGAATTGCTATAGCACCTAAATCAAGACTCACTACATTATTTCCCTCAGGATTTCCGACAGCAAAGTCAATACCATAGTTTAACCAGGACAAAAAATCTACTTTTCTAACCAGATAGCCGATAAAGCTTCCTAATACCATACCGGAAAGAAGTAATAGAAATAATGCCCATTTATTTTTACCTAATGCTTTAGCCATTACAGTCGCTCCTTATAAAATTCAATGAATTTATTATGTAAATCATTATTCTAATTTTATCATAATAAAGCGCTTTTGTATACAGTAAGAATGTCACTATACCTTAAGTAAATTACATGTTTTCTCACTACAGCCGTATCAGTTTTTTATCATACAGACTCTGTAAGGACTTTAGAATACCATATTTTGCATGATACCATGTTAATCCTCCCTGAAAGAATACGGTGTACGGAGGCTTGATTGGAGCATCAGCAGATAGTTCAATGGATGAACCCTGAACGAAGGCACCGGCAGCCATTATTACTTCACAATTATATCCCGGCATTGCCCAAGGTACAGGAGTAACAAAGCTGTCTACAGGAGCGGCGGCTTGAATACCTTCACAAAAGGCAATAACAGCCTCAGGACTGTTCAGCGTTACAGCCTGTATAATATCATATCTATCCTCTAAGCCGTTGGGACGGACTTTAAATCCAAAATGCTCGTATAAATTTGCAGCATATATTGCGCTCTTTAATGCACCCGATACGACCTGAGGTGCCAAGAATAATCCTTGGTAAAGGCTTGTATTTAAACCCAGAGTTGCTCCGACTTCCTTACCAAGACCCGGTGCTGTCAGTCTATAAGATGCATTTTCCACATACTCTGTTTTTCCGACTATATATCCTCCGATAGGCGCAATGCCTCCGCCGGGATTCTTAATAAGTGATCCCACGCATAGGTCTGCTCCGACATCTGATGGCTCAATAATCTCAACAAATTCTCCATAGCAATTATCTACCATACATATAAGGTCGGGTTTAATTTTTTTCATAAATGAAATCAATTCTCCGATTTGCTTTACCGAAAATGTAGGTCTGTCTGCATAGCCCTTTGATCTTTGTATTGTGGCAAGCTTTGTCTTTGAAGAAATAGCCTTACTTATATTATCATAATCAAAGGTTCCGTCCGGTTTTAAATCTACCTGCTTATAGGTAATACCATATTCGGACAGTGAGCCTTTTGTTTCTTTAATACCTATCACTCCCTCCAGGGTGTCATAGGGCTTGCCAACAGGAGAAAAAAGCTCGTCTCCCGGCCTTAGATTACCAGCCAGAGCCACGGTAAGAGCATGGGTCCCACTGATTAACTGAGGTCTTACCAAAGCATCCTCAGCATGAAAAACATCGGCATATACACTTTCAAGAGTATCTCTGCCGATATCATTATAACCATATCCCGTTGTAGCAGCAAAATGAACATCGCTTACCCGATTGTCCTGCATTGCTTTTAAAACCTTTAGCTGATTATATTCAGTAATACGATCTATATGGCTAAATCTTTCTTTAAGATTATTTTCTATTTCTTTACTCAAGCTGATAAGCTTAGTATCGATGCCCATTTTTATATAAAATGTATCCAAATCCTCGGTAAACATTTTACTTCCTCCTAAGTCAAAAATATTATTTTGTTAATATAATTATATATAGTAGACATAATATAATTATGTCGTGCTATTTACTTATGATTTATTATATCGGTAAGATTTTCCAGCATAAAATCTATTATTGCTTCTTCATCTTTAAAGTCGTCCTTATTAACCCATAAAACATCCCTTTCTCTTTTAAACCAGGTAAGCTGTCTTTTGGCATAATGCCTAGTATCCCTTTTTAGTATATCGATTGCATCGTTAAGTGAGTATTCACCTTCCAGATAAGCAATAATTTCCTTATATCCCAGCCCCTGCATGGATACCATATCCTTTGTATATCCCATGTCTAGCAGATTTTTAACCTCATCTATCAGACCGTTATCTATCATAACATCCACTCTTCGGTTAATAATTTCATATAGCTTTGCCCTGTCCCTATTGAGGACAAAGTATTTATAGTTATATGGAGATTCCTTACTTCTTTGTTCTTCATTATGAGCAGATATCGGATTCCCGGTTAATTTAATATATTCCAGGGCACGAATAATACGTTTGATGTTATTTGGATGGATTGCCTTAGCACTGTTGGGATCCACCTTAGCCAGCAAACCATGAAGATAATCAGAACCCTTGGTAAGTGCAAGCTGCTCCAGTTCCTCTCTATAAGAGGTATCGGATTCGTTTTCCTCAAAATCTATATCATATAATACTGCCTGGATATAAAAACCTGTTCCTCCGACAAGAATAGGGATTTTATTTCTTTCATGAATGCTACTGATATATTTCTTGGCGAGTTGCTGGTATTTCACCACACTAAATTCCTCATCAGGTTCGAATTCACTTATGAGGTAGTGCGGAATATCTCCCATCTCATCCTTAGTGATTTTGGCTGTTCCTATATCCATGTATTTGTATACCTGCATTGAATCTGCGGACACGATTTCCCCGTCCACCGCTTTCGCAAGCTTTACAGACAAGGAGGTTTTGCCCACAGCCGTTGGACCTGTTAAGATTATAAGCGGTTTTTTGCTCATGATACCTCCGTTTACAGAACTCTTTTAAATTTCTTTTCTAATTCATACCGGCTCATGGATATTATTACCGGTCTGCCATGGGGACAGTGATAAGGGTTTTCTAATGACAAAAGCTCCTTAATTAACGAAGTAGCCTCCTCCAATGAAAACACATGATTAGCCTTCACGGCAGCCTTACATGCCATGGATGCAATCTTTTCCATTATAGACTCCGGATTTGCCTGACGAGAGGTTACATCCTGCGTCATTTCATCGATAAACTCCAGGAATAAATCCTTATCTGAAAGATTATATAAATCCGAAGGAACGGCTCTTATGGAGAATTCGTTGCCTCCAAAATGTTCTATTTCGTAGCCCAGCTTCTGAAGTGTATCATTATGCCTCTTAAGTGCCACCTGCTCTCTTAATGACAGAGTAAGAACGATTGGTGGCATTAGCATTTGGGATGAATGCTTATTCTCTCTGGCAGCAGTCATAATTCTTTCGTAAAGTACCTTTTCATGGGCGGCATGCTGATCGATTATATAAAGCTCCTTCTCATATTCAACAAGCCAATAGGTGGAAAATACCTGACCGATAATTCTATGCCTGCTGATGGCTTGCTCAGATATAAAGGGCGAAAACAAATCTATCTGTTCCATAACTGGCTGAGATTCATAGCTTTGAGTCTCCTTGATAATATCATCCTCTACAACTGATGAGCTATGCTCTGATTGCTGATTGTCTTCACTCAGTACCTGAGCCATAGTCTCAAGGGCTTTAAGCTGATTCATTCTATTATTCTCAAAGGGTTCCGGTAGCTTCTTGATATATTCTGGTTTATTAGCTTCCTTCTCAGTTTTATCGGAAAAGGTTACCTTTGGTATCAATTCCTTTTTCGATAATATGCTTCTGATCAGATTATAAGTTATCTCATATACATCATCACCGTTTGTCAGCTTCAGCTCCGATTTTTGAGGATGAACATTTACATCCAGTAATGAAGGAGTTATTTCATAATATAGTGAGGTGAACGGATACTTATGCTGCATCATGAAGGGCTTATATGCATCCTCAATGGCCTTGGTTATGATGCTGTTCTTAATATATCTTCCGTTTATGAAGTAATTCTCGAAGTTTCGATTACCTCTGCTGACGGTTGGTTTTCCGATATATCCTGAAATATTTACATTCTCAGAAGCATATTCCACGGGTAATATTTCCTTGGTAATATCTCTGCCATAGATGCTATAGAGAATATCTTTGATATTATTATTACCTGAGGATTGGTGTTTAATCTGATTATTTACTATAAAGCGAAATGATACCTCCGGATGAGATACCATAAGACGCTCCATTAAATCATTTACATAGCCGGCTTCCGTTGTTGCCGACTTAAGAAACTTACGTCTGGCAGGGGTATTATAAAACAGGTTACGTACAATAATTGTTGTTCCCGAGGGACAGCCGATTTCTTCTATGGACTTCTCCTCTCCCCCCTCAATGATATATCTATAGCCATTTAAGGATGAAGGCTCTTTAGTTATAAGCTCTACCTGAGATACTGCGGCAATACTTGAAAGTGCTTCTCCTCTGAATCCAAGACTGGTTACATGAAACAAATCCTCTGAGGTCTTTATTTTACTGGTTGCATGGCGCATAAAGGCAAGAGGAATATCGTCTCTGGCTATTCCCCCTCCATTATCGGTTATTCTTATTAGACTAAGGCCTCCCTCTTTTATCTCGGCAGTAATGGCAGTGGCTCCTGCATCCAGAGCATTTTCCACCAGCTCCTTTACGACCGTGCTTGGTCTTTCCACTACCTCGCCGGCAGCTATTTGATTAATAGTACTTTCGTCTAATAGATGGATCAATGCTATAGCACCGTCCTTTCATGTTAATATGTGGACTAGACTCTGTCTTTAATTTTATTCTGTATTGTATACAGTTTATTTAGAGCATCTATTGGAGTAAGCCTTGAAAGATCCATATCCCTAAGCTCTGTTATTATATCTTCATTTCCGGATATAGAAAATAATGAGAGCTGTTCGACGGTTGAATCCATCATAAAATCGGATTTTAGCGATTCTACATTTGTAGAAATGTCCTTGGCCTTAAGGGCAAGATCATTTCCGATAAGCTCATCCACAATCTCATTGGCTCGTTTTATCACTGTTACAGGTACACCGGCAAGTTTCGCCACCTGAATACCGTAGCTTTTGTCGGCACCGCCCTTAACAATCTTTCGAAGAAAGATTATATCATCTCCCTGCTCCTTAACGGCGATACAGTAGTTATTTACTCCCTCAAGTTTTCCCTCAAGTTCGGTAAGCTCATGGTAATGGGTAGCAAATAAGGTCTTTGCGCCGAGTGTTGATTTATTGCTGATATGCTCAATAACTGCCCAGGCAATTGATAAACCGTCATATGTGCTGGTTCCTCTTCCTATCTCATCGAGTATGAGCAGACTGTTCTTCGTGGCATTTCTGAGTATATTGGCCACCTCGGTCATTTCCACCATAAATGTACTCTGACCGCCTGCTAAGTCATCCGAGGCACCTACCCTTGTAAATATCCTGTCTACAATCCCGATATCCGCACTGTCCGCCGGGACAAAGCTTCCTATCTGAGCCATAAGAACGATTAGTGCAGTCTGTCTCATATAGGTGGATTTACCAGCCATATTTGGACCTGTTATTATAGAAATACGGTTTGAATCATTATCGAGTAATGTATCATTGGCCACAAACATATCATTGGAGATGGTTTTTTCAACGACCGGATGACGTCCGTTCTTAATGAAAATCCTACCCTCCGTATTTATACTTGGGCATACATAATTGTTTTTTTCGGCCACCATCGCCAATGATGCATATACATCAAGCTTCGCAATTGCCTTAGCTGTTTTCTGAATACGATTAACCTCCTGTCCGATCCGATCTCTGATTTCACAGAATAAATCGTATTCCAAAGAAAAAAGTTTATCCTCTGCTCCAAGAATTATATCCTCCAGCTCTTTTAGTTCATTGGTGGTATAACGCTCGGCATTTGCCAGGGTCTGTTTCCTTGTCCATTCATCGGGAACTAAATCCTTATATGAATTTGTTACTTCGAGATAATATCCAAAGACACGGTTGAATTTTATCCTGAGGTTTTTAATTCCTGTGGCATCCCGTTCCTTAGCCTCCAATTCCATAAGCCAGTCCTTGCCCTCAGTCTTGGCACTTCTTAATCGGTCAACCTCTTTATTATAATCCTTTTTTATAATACCGCCTTCCTTGAGATTTATGGGCGGCTCATCCTCAATGGAGGCATTTATAAGTTCATAGATATCCGATAGATCATCTAATTCGTTATAAATCTCCCTAATAAGTTCACTATCAATATTCTGTATTAAGAATTTGATATGAGGCAGCATTTCCAGAGAGGATTTAAATGCAATTAAATCTCTGGGATTCGCACTCTTATAACTGATTTTGCCCATCAGTCTTTCCAGATCGTAGATAGGATTAAGATATTCCCGAATTTCCTCCCTGGTAATCATGTTTTCCTTAAGTTGATTGACAGCATTAAGTCTTTGGATAATCATATCATGATCTATTAAGGGCTGCTCAAGATAGTTCCTAAGCAGTCTTGCGCCCATGGCTGTTTTAGTCTTATCGAGTACCCATAATAGGGAGCCTCTTTTTTGCTTATCGCGAATAGTCTCGGTTAGCTCCAGATTTCGGACCGTGGAACTGTCAAGAAGCATGAATTTATCGTAAGTGTACGGAGTCAGCTTGGTAATATGAGACAAAGCTGTCTTTTGAGTCTCGATTAAAAACTGCATAATACTACCGGCTGCTATGGTACCGATGGTGTAGTCCTTAAGACCGATACCGTCAAGGCTTCCCACGTTGAAATGCTTCATCAAAGCCCTTATGCATAATGCGTCATCAAAATACCAGGGCTCCAAAGGAGATAATGAAATATTATATATTGTCTTTAAGGCATCTATATTAATGTCTGAAACAAGAAATGAATCATTACAGATGATCTCAGAAGGTGACCATTTGTATATCTCATCCATCAGTTTTCTGTTATCATCTATCTCCGTAACAAAATAATCTCCTGTTGTGATATCGACAACGGAGATACCGTAAGCATTGGTTGTATGTACGACTGCCATCAGATAGTTATTCCTGGTTTCATCCAGTACCTGTGTATTCAGATTGGTACCGGGGCTGACTATTCTGACAACCTCTCTTTTCACAAGACCCTTGGCTGTCTTCGGATCCTCAACCTGTTCGCATATGGCCACACGATATCCTCTGGAAATAAGCTTACTTAGATAATTCTCTACCGCATGGTAAGGAACACCGCACATAGGAGCTTTTTCTTCTTTTCCGATGTTTTTACCTGTAAGTGCTATCTCCAGTTCCTTGGAACAAATCTTAGCATCCTCGAAGAACATCTCATAAAAATCTCCCAAACGGTAAAACAGTATACAGTCTTTATATTGCTCCTTAATCTGCAAATATTGCTGCATTAACGGAGTTAAGCTCGTCATTTTAGTATGTCCTTTCATATGTATCTTATCTTATTCTTATCTTATTTATTCGATTAGTATAGCGTACGAGTACGCTTATTTCTTAAATAGTATATCATAAAGCATGATATTTTCCAAAGAAAATATAAACTATAAATCCTACCTACTTATACTATTTACTGTATATCATCGAGTAAATCTGTTCCGTCTGCGGCTGTGGTTGCAAGCACATCACAGCGCTCATTTTGCGGATGTCCGCTATGGCCTCTGACCCATATATATTCAACCGTATGGGGTTCCATGGCCTTAAGGAGACGCTTCCAAAGGTCTACGTTCTTAACAGGCTCGTTCTGCCCTCTCTTCCATCCCTTCTTAATCCATCCATCCAGCCAGTTCTCATTAAAGGCCTTAACCAGATACTGTGAATCAGAATATAAAGTTACATGACAGGGTTTTGTAAGAGCCTCAAGTCCTACGATTGCCGCCATCAGCTCCATTCGATTATTGGTAGTTTTTTTATAGCCTGCGCTGTATTCTCTTATATGCATCTGACCTTTTGAATCTATATATTCAATAACGGTTCCATAGCCTCCGGGTCCGTCCGGATTTCCTCTGGCAGCTCCATCCGTATATATATTTACCTTAGTAATCATGACTACCTCCTGATTTATGTTTGCTTATTCGTGAATACTCCATTCTCCTGTTTTCATATATTCGTCCGCTGCAGCTTCGGCTTTAGTAATAATATCATTGGAATACCCCAGCATCCTGAGAAGTTTTATTGCATTCTTAGATACCGCTCTTCCCTTATATAGCTTATAATCAAACAGAACCTTATTTCCTTCTACTCTCTCGCGGAAATGATAATTTGAATAAAGCTTTTCCAGAATATAGGTAAGCTCAATATCATGGGTTGCGGCAAAGCATAAGACATTTTCCTTTGATAAGGATGCAAGAATTCTTGAGGATGCCGCTATTCTCTCTAAAGTATTGGTACCACGAAGCACCTCATCCACAAAGCATAGGACGGGATACCTGCCTCTGCAGTTATCGATTATACGCTTTAAAGACTTTATTTCAACAATAAAATAACTTTCATTACCCAGTATATTATCCTTAAGAGCCATCGACGAATATATAACGAAATAGTTAGCCCTGTAGTCTCGGCTAAGGGATGTATAAATGGTTTGTGAAAGAATTGCGTTAATTGCCAAGGATTTAATAAAAGTGGACTTACCTGAGGCATTGGAGCCTGTCAGCAATGTACATCTGTCTTCGGTTATGGAGTTGGGTACAGGATTCTCGATTAACGGATGAAAAACATCCGTAACAGACAGTCTGTTTTTTCTGTTATCCTGATATAGCTTAGGAATGCTGTAATAATCCACCATTTCACGAAATGAAGCGGCGGCAATCATACTGTCAAGAAAGCCGACGATCTTAAATATACGAATCATGGCTTCCTTATTCTTCTTAAAAAAGCTTAACATCTTATTATACTTTATCAGATCATGGTGAACTATCATGCGATAATAATCCAGTAGGGCTTCCAGAATACTTCCGGTTGCATTTCTCGCAACAACGATAGACGAGCCTCTCTTAAATTGTCTGAAAGTCTTCAAATCGGCAGACAGTCTGTTGGTATAAGGCTCAAGCTCAGGTATCTGTACATTCAGTATTCCTTCAATGCTGTCAAGAAGTCTTAACTGAAAGGATATAATTAAAATATAATTTTCAATTTTAGCCTTGTACTTAAAATATGAAAAAATATTTATAACAATGGTAAATATGGTTAATCCCATACCGAGAGGCGGATAAACAAAGATAAGACCTATTGATGTAAACAGAAGAAGAGCCAATAGATAATGCAATAGATTACCTGATGGTTCCTGTTCGCTTAGCTTATCTGCATATATAAAAGCGGATATTTTACTTAGCTTACCGATTTTATTAAGCTTAGTCTGTATCTGTATTCTTTCATATTGGTGTGATTGAAAATATTCTATTAAACGATTTCTTTCCTCGAGTTCCTGTGGTGAAAAGCATGGCTTACGAAGAAGAGTATATAGATATTCTTCGCCCAATGAGCATTGAGTATTATTCATTCTTCGGTATATCTCATCCATTTCGAGGTCATTCCATGTAATATCATCTATATCCATATAGTCATCCCTCTGGGTAAGATAGTATGCCTTAATTGATTCCATTTTTTCAGCTGAATAGTCAGTATAGGGGATAGTTCCCCATTCATCTATAAGTCTCTTAGCAAGAGCTTTTTTCATATTGCGCTCACTAACTAAACTGAAAATAATTAAGCCCAATGTTACGATTAAAAAATACAGAATATATTCCATGCTTAACTCCCTATTATATTTACTATGATAAAAATCTCACTAATTATTGTATAGTATACCAATTACTTTGTCCATACAAAAGAGCCATGGGTTATAACCATGACTCTTCGTTTGTGTGCCAGGCATGGCACTAATCATTTATTATTCTTACGCACTTAACTGGTGTTCTGTAGTATACATTGGATATCTTAATTCCGTCTCTCTTGTTGCTCGCATGAATAATCTTGCCATTACCGATGTATATTGCCACATGATTGATGTATGACTTGCTTCCATAGAATACAAGATCGCCGGCCTTTAATTGTGAAGCTTTGATACTGGTACCCTTCTTAGCCTGTTCTCTTGATGTTCTGGGTAAGCTATATCCAAATTCAGCGAACACAGCCTGCGCAAATCCGGAGCAGTCAACACCCTTATTATTCTTCAGGCGATAACTACCGGAACCACCCCATACATATCTGTAGCCTAAGAACTTCCTGGCGAAATTAACGATGTTGGCTCTCCTAGAGGATATGCCTGGACCTAACAGCAATTCCTGCATGGTGTATGCCTGAGGAAGCTTATAGGATAAGTCCACATATTTCTTGGCAACATATCCAACGGTACCTGTTTCGGAATCATCACCATCTAAGCTTACCTTAACCCATTTGTTTATTTCTTCACCATAAGTAACAACCAATGGATCCAGAACCAATATCTCCTCACCGGGTGCGATAAAGTCAATTATATTATCATCACTGATGGAAGGATCTTTTCTTACACGGAGATTTCCTTCGCCGTTAAAAACTGCTATATAGTTTGCAACAGTTAAAGCTAATTTTGTGGCTTCCTGTCCGATAATCAGATATTCACTCTTAACATATCCTGTTACCTTACCGGATTGAACCTTAGTCCATCCGTTGTTATCCGGCTCTATTATTTCACAGCCGGAATTCTTTGGCATCTTACCAAGAATTTTACCGTCCTCACTGGGCTTTTCTCTAACCAAAAGGTTGGTATCTACGTCTGCTATACCTATATTGTTAAAGCCCGGAACAAGTATGTCATTAGATGATAGAGATGTTACACTCTCATCTTCGGATGTAGGAGGAATCTCAATTCCTGTCTTATCATGGACAAAACCTGCAACGGCGTGTTCTGTTGCCATTACGGGTGCTGCACTTGTAAATAATAAAATCATTCCGGTAATGCTTGCGGTTGTAAGCTTCAGAAGCTTATTATTCATTTTGAAATGTCCTCCAAATTAATATTGTTGTATCAAGTATATCCGAAGGTAATGGAAAGTCTTAACTAAATTGTTACACAAATATTAAATATATTACGGGAGTATTATAACAAAACGGTGAATTTTTGTCAACAATATGTCAAAAGTTTTTCAACTTTCGTCATATTTAACAAAAACGTCCAATAAAATAGTACTATATACCTAGAAATACAATTTTTATATAATAATAAAGCCGCCTACAGTCCGTGGCACGGTAACAGGCGACTCTAATATTAAATAAATATTAAACATACTTAATAATTTATATGATAATGCAGATAAGTCCACCACTGCTGTCATTAATTATCTTTTGCATGGTTTCCTGAAGCTTAAGCTGGCTGTCTTCATTTAGCTTATTAACCTTGCTGTTGATACCGTCATCTACAAGCTGCCGTACCGACTTTCCGAAGATATTGGTTTCCCATATACCGTCGGGATTTTCCTTGGCATTTTCATTGATATAGTCAATCAGATCCTTAGCCTGTTCCTCTGAGCCGACGATTGGGGCAACCTCAGTCATAATTTCTGCCCGAATCATGTGAATTGAAGGAGCATTTGCTTTAATTTTAACACCGTATTTACTGCCATGCTTCATAATCTCAGGCTCTTCAATGGTAATCTCCTCCTTCAGAGGCGATACCACACCATAACCCTTGCTTTTTACCTGACTGACGGCTTGGGATACCATCTCGAATTCGGCTTTTTTAGCGGCAAGCTCTTTTATTGTAGATATAAGCTGATATTCTCCGTTAATCGGTATGCCAATTAAATCACTGAGAATCTTATAGTAATAGACATCATCAAACTCGACGTTGACGGATACTGTTCCATCCTGCATATCCACCTTTTCCAGTTTAAATCTTTTTACGTACTCACTATCAGTAACAAAATTAGATGGATCTGCATCCTTTACACGGTTTATATTATAGAATAATGATTTTACCGAGGATATTAAATCTTCTTTTAACCAGTGGTCAGGAGGAAGCATTTCAGCCCATTTAGGCATGTAGAAATTCAGTTCCGTTATAGGGAATACGGAAAGAATACTTGCCATTATATTATGTATATCTTCCTTCTTGAGCTGTTCACAATTGACCGGCATAACGGTTACGTCAAATCTTTGCTCGATTTCATTTGCGATTCTTATGGTGTCATTGGAATAAGGCTTACTGGTATTTAACAATACTATAAACGGTTTTCCAAGTTCCTTTAACTCTTCTATGGTCTTCTCTTCGGGAATCATATAATTGGTTCTTGGAATCTCTCCGAAGCTTCCGTCGGTTGTGATTACAATACCTATGGTGGAATGATCATTGATGACCTTCTTTGTACCGACTTCAGCCGCCTGGGAAAATGGAATCTCATGATCAAACCACGGTGTTTTTACCATCCGCTCATGCTGATTTTCAATATGACCCGTGGCACCCTCCACCATGTAACCCACGCAATCGATAAGACGTATCTTTACTCTTGTTTCATCGTTAAGTGCTATTTCCGCCGCTTCCTTAGGTATGAATTTTGGCTCGGTAGTCATAATTGTCTTACCGGCGGCAGCCTGTGGCAACTCATCTATTGCCCTCTCCTTGCTATGGACATCTTCAATACCCGGTATGACTAAGAGATCCATAAATCTCTTAATAAAGGTAGATTTTCCTGTTCTTACCGGCCCTACCACACCTATGTATATTTCACCGCCTGTCCTAGCCTGAATATCATTATAAACATCAAACTGACCCAACATATGTCAACCTCCTAATGGTTATAGTTAAAGATATGCTGGGCAGTAAAATTCTATGATATAAGATATGTACTTGTTATCTTGAAATTTTAATATTTACTTTTAATTTATTTTTCCGAATTTATTAAAAGGATAAATTCTAAGTACTGCCTTACCCTCCACATGGCTGAAGTCAATAAGTCCGAAATCTCTGCTGTCCATGCTGCTTTCGCGGTTATCACCCATTACGAATAGCTGATCCTCTCCTACGGTGACAGGGAGCTTAAAGCTACCCGGTTCGGTAATCCCCTTTATATAGGGCTCATCCAGACGTTCATTATTCACATATACATAACCGTCAATAATATCAATCACATCCCCCGGGACTGCGATTACTCTTTTAACAAGACGGTCTCTGCTTTCCTCTTTCCTGCCAAATACCGAGAATATATTTCCTATAGAACGGAAGAATTCCTGCAGACGGGAACCTATTTCCCTATTCATATAGAATACGATAATATCTCCGTTTTGGGGAGATTTCTTAATATAAGACAGTCGGTTTACAACCAATCTCTGTTCAGCAATCAGGGTATCCTGCATGGATACCTCCTTAACCGTTGCCATGGCAAAGAACTGGCTGTTAATCAGTGCCGAAAGGAACAAGGCAAGACCTATGATAATTATCCAACTTCTAATCTCTTTTAAAATTTTTTCTCGTTTCATATTCATACCTCATTTTAACGGTACCAGGTACTGTACCAGGTACCGTACCTGGTACCGATATAAGTACCGATATACCGTTAATCCCAACTGAGTGTTGTATATTCTTTACGCTTGTCCCTCACCAACAGGTCTGCAACGGCATCCTTGGCGGATTTTCCTTCGAATAATACAAGATTTATCTGTTCTGCGATTGGCATTTCAATATCGTATTTTTTTGCCAGCTTAAGGGCGGCCTTTGCTGTATTTACACCTTCGATAGCCTGATTAACCTTCTTGGCGACTTCATCCATAGGATAACCCTGACCGATTAATACACCGGCGTTTCTGTTGCGGCTGTGTTGGCTTGTACAGGTTACAAACAGGTCTCCGATTCCCGATAAACCTGAAAAGGTCTCCATACAGCCACCCATTTTAATTCCTAATCTACTGATTTCGGCTAAACCTCGGGTCATCAAGGCGGCCTTGGTATTATCCCCAAGACCTAATCCGTCTATTATGCCTGCAGCAAGTGCTATAACGTTCTTCAAGGCACCACCCAGCTCGATTCCTATTATATCAGGGCTGGTATAGACTCTGAACACTTCATTCATGAATACATCCTGGATAAAATTCGCCGTTTTTTTGCAGGATGAACCGACTACGATCGTGGTGGGAATTCTACGGCTCACTTCCTCTGCATGGCTTGGGCCTGACATTACGGCTACCTCTGCCTGAGGAATCTCTTGCTTTATGACATCTGCAAGAGTAAGAAGCGTCCCGTTTTCCAACCCCTTTGATACATTTACAATAATCTGTCCTTCCTTAATAAAAGGACTGGTTTCCTTAGATATCACCCGTGTAAATGGTGATGCAACTGCAAGTACGATTATATCTTTATCAATACAGGCAGCCTCGAGGTCCGTTGTGGTCTTTACCTGCTCCGGCAGACTTGCACCCGGAAGATTTTTGATATTTTCTCTCGATTCCTCAAGTGCCCTTATTTCTTTTTCTAATTTTGACCAAATGGTAACGTCATGACCGTTGTCGGCAAGCAAGATTGCTATGGCTGTTCCCCATGTACCGGCACCGAGTATCCCAATCTTATTCATGAAATACCTCCTTATATTAACCCTTGTTCTCTATATTGACTCTTTGTCCAAGCTTATTCTCTGTTCCATTGATTAAACGCTTTATATTCGAATGGTGCTTAATAAAAGCTAAAATGGTATAAGCTAATGCCACAAGCAGCATATGTAACTCACCGGGATGCCTAACGGCGATCCAAACAGGAAATAATGTAGCCACCAATAAGGAGCCTACGGATACATATCTTGTTATCGCGACAGATATAACGAAAATAGGAAGGCCCACAGGAATAATCCATGGGTCAAATGAGGCCATTGCACCGGCAGTTGCCGCAATACCCTTGCCTCCCCTGAATTTAAGCCATACAGGATAGTTATGCCCGATAACAACTCCCAGGCCTGTATAAAGTGTAAGAAGTGCGACATATTCAATATTGGCAAATATAACGAATCTGACTAATATTATTGCTATAACAGCCTTTAACATATCCCCTAACAGAGTAATTAAACCGGCCTTTGCACCAAGCGTCCTTAATGCATTGGTAGTACCCGAACTTTTACTTCCGTACTGTCTGATATCTACCTTTTTTATTTTTCCTACAACAAATCCGGTTGAAAAGCAACCAAATAAATATCCAAATAACATACATATAATTATTTTGGTTATCATTTATTAGTTCTCCTTTCGCTCTCTAATAAAGAACTTTAAGGAAGTCCCGGTAAATCCGAAGGCTTCCCGGATTTTATTTTCAATATATCTGGTGTATGAAAAATGCATTAGCTTTTTATCATTAACAAAAATTACGAAGGTCGGGGGCTTTACTGCCACCTGAGTAATATAATATAGTCTTAAATGCTTGCCCTTATCAGAGGGAGGCTGCTGAAGTGCAGTGGCTTCTGTCATTATCTCATTTAAGACCCCGGTGGATACTCTGAGATTCTGATTTTGAATGACCACCTCTATGACATCAAAAAGCTTATTAAGTCTCTGACCTGTTTCCGCAGAAATAAACAATATCTCAGCATATGGCATAAAGGATAAGATGTTTCTGATATCCCTTGTATATTCATTTACTGTTTTATTATTCTTCTCAATCAGATCCCATTTATTAACCGCTATTATAAAGCCCTTACCTCTATCATGGGCAATTCCTGCAATTTTAGCATCCTGCTCAGAGATTCCCTCAACGGCATCAATGACCAGAACAACAATATCTGACCGTTCAATGGCTGCAACGGTACGTATTATACTAAATCGCTCTAAATCCTCTTTTATTTTACTCTTACGTCTGAGTCCGGCAGTGTCTATTAATATATATTCTTTATTATTTCTACGTATGGGTGTATCTATTGCATCTCTTGTCGTACCTGCAATATCTGATACTATAACACGGTTTTCTCCGACCAGCTTATTGATAATTGATGATTTACCCACATTTGGTTTGCCGACTATGGCTATTCTCGGACGTTCATCCTCATCTGTAGTATGTGGAATAGTATCGAAATGCTTAACCACCTCATCCAGCATATCACCAAAGCCCAGCTTAGATGTAGAGGAAATAGGATGAGGATCTCCTATTCCCAGGTTATAGAATTCGTATACATCAGGCATCTGCTTATCGAAATTATCCACCTTATTAACAACAAGCACGATGGGTTTATTGCTGCGTCTAAGCATGTCGGCAACCTTCGAATCATCGTCAACAAGTCCCTGCCTGACATCGACAAGAAATATTATTACATCGGCTGTATCTATGGCTATTTCCGCCTGCTGTCGCATATATGAAAGCATTTCGTCCTTGGTGTCAGGTTCTATTCCTCCGGTATCTATCAATGTAAATTGTGTGTTAAGCCATGTAACATCGGCATAGATTCTGTCTCTGGTTACACCCGGATAATCTTTTACTATGGATATTCTTTCTCCGGCCAGGGCATTAAATAATGTAGACTTACCTACATTCGGTCTGCCGATTATGGCTACAATTGGTTTACTCATAATGTACTCCTAATTAAATGGTTCAATTTTTATGTTAAGTATTTAATATGGCTTCAATGAAAGACTTTCCATTTGATTGTACAATACGGATTCTTGTTTGTAAAGTTCTTTCAATATCCTCTATCGTCACATCATCCAGCAAAATATTCTCTCCGTGGCGAAGCAAAACATCAGGTAAAAGCAATGTATTACCCAGATTTTTTCCCTTTAGCTGTTCTATTATATCTTTGCCTGTCAGAAGCCCCACAACGGTAATATTCTCCCCAAAAAAGTCATTATTTATTGTATATATATTGATTGAAATATTAGGGTATTTGGCCATGATGTCCTTGGACATTTGTGTTATATACTGCGAAGCGAGTCTTCCGGTCACTATGGATAATTCATTTACTCTTGTGTCTCCCGTCAGTTCGTTTAGATATGAATAGAATTCATCATTAAATGACCTTAGCATACCTACCCCGTTTTCTATCTGGGGATAACCCTCATAAGCATCCTCATCGGGAATGGGAAGCTTCGCATTGATATACCACTCATCTCCTGCATAAATAAATCTTGTATTATAGTGCTTTAGAAATATGGCCTGCCATCGATGAATTATATTTAAGACCTCTATTGCATCATCATTTGTAAAGCTTTCAAGGGGAGTAAGCTTTTCCCTGAATTTCGTAATTCCTACAGGCACAATCGAAACACTCTGCATTTCAGGCAGAAAGGCAGATAAATCATGGATGGTTTTTTCCAACTCCTCCTTATCGTTCCAGCCCTTACAAAGAACGATTTGCCCATTCATGGTAATTCCGGCATCCTTAAGTCTTTTCATTTTTGCAAGGGAACTGCCGGCAAAGCGGTTATTAAGCATCTTACATCTCAATTCTTCATTGGTCGTATGAATGGATATATTTATAGGCGATAATTTATAGAAAATTATTCTGTCGACTTCTTCATCGCTGAGATTTGTCAATGTTATATAATTACCCTGCAAAAATGACAGTCTGGCATCGTCATCCTTAAAATATAGGGTTTCCCTCATATCGGGAGGCATCTGATCGATAAAGCAAAAAATACATTTATTACGACAGGACATGTATGAATCCATAAGTCCTTCATCAAACACCAGCCCGAGATCATCATCATAATTCTTTTCGATTTCAAGCTCCCATTCTTCACCGTCAGGCTTTCTTATCAATATATTAAGGAACTCATCCTTGATTAAATAATGATAATCAAGAACATCCTTGATTTCAGTATCATTAATCGATATAAGTTCATCACCCGGGCATAATCCTAACTCCATGGCAATGCTTCCGGGTTCTACAATTTTAATTATATGTGATTTCTTTTTCATCAAATACACCAAGCTTTCTTCTGTTTAATACATTATTCCTTGATAGCAAGAAACGCAGCGAGGCTTCCTCTCTTACCCCGGCTTCTTCTGTGTGAAAATAAAATCTCGCAGTTGCATGAAGTACAGACTCCGCTAAGATGAATATTCTCATCCTTTAATCCCGCAGCGAGTAATATTCTTCGGTTTGCTTCCCAAAGATTTAATTGATATCTGTTCCTTTGATTCTTTACGAGTATTGTGCTTTGCTCCTCTGAAGAAAAAGCTCTTATAAACTCGTCTGCTACATCATCCCCGATTTCATAGCAGTCCATACAGATAGAAGGCCCTATTACAGCCAATATATTCTCCGGATGACTTCCAAAGGCCTTACTCATCTCTTCTACTGTCTTTTGCCCTATACGACCTATTGTTCCTTTCCAGCCTGAATGGGATAAACCGATTGCTTTATTAACGGTATCCACAAAGAATAACGGTACACAATCCGCATATTTTGTCACCAGAGTTAAACCCGGTGTATTGGTAATCAGACCGTCAATTTCATCATAATCTCTGGGTATAACATAACCTTTTCCTCTATCCTCGGCAGTTACCAGACGAATATCGGTTTTGTGAACCTGATCGGACATAACCATGGAATTAGGATCAATGCCGATGCTTTCGCATATAAGAATGAAGTTGTTTTTTATGTTTTCAGGATTGTCCTTATATGGAGATGAACCCGAGCCTAGATTTAAAGATGAAAAGATTCCTGTACTGACTCCTCCTAGCCTGGTAGAAAAGCCATGAGTTATAAAGGGAATATTAGACAGTTGCGGAAATATAATATATGGTACCTTACCTGTGTTATTTAATATTGCGTTATCGGTATTAATAAAAGTCATATAATAAGCCTCTTTCTATATAATGCCCTCGAAAGCATTTTTAATAAGCGTAAATTCTTTATCCAAAATATCTACTATATCAAAACGACAGGGTGTATCCGTAGGAAGCTTATGAAAAGTCATATAGGTTAATGCAGCTCTGGCTATTCTCCTTCTTTTATTATCATTAACGGCTTCGGAAGGAAATCCATGGCCTTTGTTAGAGCGATATTTAACCTCAATAAAGCATAAATATCCTTCTGATTTCCCGATTAAATCGATTTCTCCAAGTCTGCATCGGAAATTCTTCTCCAGAATAACATATCCCTGCTCCTCCAAAAAACCAGCCGCTCTTTCTTCATATCGGGAACCAACCTCTCTTTTATTCATAAGTAAAACCACCCTTCATATTTAACCCAGCTTACCCTTAAGACGATCCATTCTGTCAACAAAGACAAGAATCTCAGCCACCACCTCATAAAGCTCCGGTGGAATATAAGCACCAAGCTCCAGATTGGATAGTGTATTTGCCAAGCCCTCATCCCTGTGAATGGGAATATCCGCTTCATTGGCCCGCTCAATAATTTTTTCGGCTAAATGTCCCTTACCGGTGGCGATGATCTTTGGAGCCTCTTCCTCAGGATTATAGGACAATGCCACTGCTGTTTTCTTTTTATTAGCATTATTCTTATTATTAGCGATATTGTCACTATGATTCATAACAGGCCTCCTATAAAAAGTTCTTAATAAAGCTCATACGATGTATAGGTGTAGGACCAAGTCTTTTGATTGCTTCGATATGCTCCCTGGAGCCGTATCCCTTATTATCTGCAAAGCCATATCCCGGAAATATCTTGTCATAGGCAACCATTAACCTGTCTCTGGTGACCTTTGCCAGGATGCTGGCGGCCGCTATAGAATAGCATTTTGCATCACCTTTAACTATTGAAATCTGCCGAAGTGACATATTAGGTATGGTAACGGCGTCGACTAATATAACATCAGGCTGAACATTCAGATTACTTACAGCCAGTCTCATTGCCTCAAAGGTAGCCTGAAGTATATTAATATCATCTATCTCATTAGGTGGCATACTTCCAATACCATAGGAGACAGCGGATTCAAGGATTTCATCATAAAGCTCCTCGCGTCTTTTTTCGGATAGCTTCTTGGAATCATTTATGTACAATATATTACTGTGCTTAGGCAAAATAACCGCACCTGCAATTACAGGTCCGGCCAATGGCCCTCTTCCGACCTCGTCGATACCGCATATATATTCATAATCACTATAAATTCTCTCGTAATGCTTCATTAAGTCGATTCGCTTAAGCTCATTCTGATAGTCCTCATGCTTTGACTGATACTGTCTGCAGATGTTAATGACGCCGCTTCTCTCATCTGAACTGTATTTATTAATTAAATCAGGTATATTGCATATATCTGCCTGCATGAATTCAAGCTTAATCTCTGCTATTTTCTTCGGTCCATTATGGTTCTCTGTATTGGTCAAAACATTCCACATCCTTAATCATTTGGAAATTCTAATGTTATTTGTCCTAAACGTACATTCCTGAAATCATCCATTAATATCTGGGCTGCTCTGTCTATATCAGGCTTACCGCCCTTACCGACACAGGAACGCTTAAGAGCAATCTGCTCTAAGATACTTACACAATCCTTTATCTCCTCCGGTTCGTCTGATACCTGTATATCATATCGTTCTTTTAAAGAGTTTGGATAATACTTATAAAGAAACAGAATCAATTCCAATGAAAGTTCTGTCATGTGAATTATATCGTCATTAATTGATCCAATGAATGCCAGACGCATACCTGCTTTGGGGTCTTCGAATTTCGGCCATAATATTCCGGGTGTGTCGAGAAGCTCAATCTTGCTGCTTAGTCTGATCCATTGCTTTCCTTTTGTCACACCGGGTTTATTTCCCGTTCTGGCGGAAGCTCTTCCCACAAAGCTGTTGATAAAAGTAGATTTACCCACATTAGGGATACCCACTACCATTGCCCGTACAGGTCTGTTTATTATACCACGCCTTCTATCCCTCTCAATCTTTTCTTCACAGGCTTTATATACTATATCCTTAATCTGTTTTACCCCTTGCCCGCTTTTTGAATTTATTAATGCGGTATGATATCCCTTATCCATAAAATAGGCTTTCCATTCTTCATTATAAATCCGGTCCGCCATATCATATTTGTTCAATAAAAGAACTCTGGATTTATTACCTGCCAGGGTATCGATATCTGGATTCTTACTGGATAAAGGAATTCTTGCATCCACCAATTCTATTATTACATCTATCAACTTGATATTTTCCTGCATCATACGTCTTGCTTTAGCCATATGACCCGGATACCATTGTACATTCATAAAATACCTCTTTTAATTTTCTTTCTTTTCTAAATTAAGCTTACTAATAAAATTAAACGGAGACAGACGAAGCGTTGCCTTACCGATAATCTCATCACGGGTAATATTCCCGATACTGGCGAATCGGCTGTCTTCGCTGTTATTTCTGTTATCGCCTAGAACAAAATATTCATTGTCTTCTAAAGTGATTTCCTCATCTGCCAGGCCATAATTTATCATTTCCTCGACTTTCACTATATCCTCAATGACTTCCCCGTCAATATATATGTCGCCTTCCTTAATTATGACAGTCTCTCCCGGAAGTCCTATAATACGCTTAACATTGTAAAAGCTATGCTCCTTACCGCTTTGCTTAAATACAATAACATCAAACCGCTTAGGATCAGATACTCTATAAGAAAATTTATCAATTATAATAGGCTCGTTGGCAAAAAGGGTATTCTCCATTGAATCACCAATGACATTGGTCTTTTCCACACAATAATAGACTATAAAATACGCAAGGAATATAACCGCTGCTATCTGCGCGGCCCAAATAAAAATCTCAATTAGAATCTTCATTACCGTGGGTTTTTTGTTCTCCCTATCAAAATCAAAATCCAATTAAGTTCACCTCATAATATTATATCTGTCGGATGATAAATATTTCTGTGTACAGTTTATCATAAAATATCCTATAAGAACACTATTTTATTTACTCTGCAGCATTTAAAACATTTCTATTACATAAAAAAGGACAATACCCTTGGTATGTCCCTTTTTGAAAACTAACTTAATAATTCTTTTACTTTAGCCTTCTTACCTACTCTGTCACGAAGATAGAATAGCTTAGCTCTTCTGACCTTACCGCGTCTGGTAACTTCTATCCTGTCAATACTGGGACTATGAAGTGGCCAGGTCTTTTCAACACCTACTCCGCCGGAACTCTTTCTAACGGTAAATGTCTCTCTGGAACCGCCGTTCTGTCTCTTAATTACAGTACCTTCAAATACCTGTAATCTTTCACGGTTACCTTCCTTAACTTTAGCATATACCTTAACGGTATCGCCAACTTTAAAGTTCTTTAAATCCGTTCTTAGCTGTTCAGCTTCGATTTCTCTAATAATCTTGTTCATTTTGTGACCTCCTGTTATATTGGATGTTCTTAATACAATAAGTAACAGAGGACCATCCGTCTCACAATATCATACTTTAACATATATATTTATATAAATCAAGTATATTTTTTTGATTTAATCGTATTATTTGTTACCATAGAATACTGCATATTTGTATGTGGATACTATGAGTATACATCATAATTTTTCTGGAATATTAAGCGGGTAAGATATTCACGCTCCTCTTCCGAAAGATTTGCATTTTCAAGTAGATCAGGGCGTCTTTCATAGGTACGCTTGACCGATTCCATCCTTCGATAGGCTTCTATCCTGGCATGGTGTCCTGACAATAGAACCTCGGGTACCTTTCGTCCCATAAACACCTCGGGACGGGTGTATTGAGGATATTCCAACAAATTGTCCTTGAAGGATTCAAATTCAGAGGAATCCTCATTATTAAGTACACCGGGGATTAGCCTGGCTATCGCATCAATCATTACCATTGCAGGTAATTCACCACCGGTAAGGATATAATCTCCTATGGATATATTATCAGTGACTATCATTTCCAGTACCCGTTCGTCAATACCTTCATAATGTCCGCATAGGAATATCAGATCCTCTTCCAATGAGAGTTCCTGTGCCATGCCTTGATTAAATATTCTGCCCTGGGGAGTCACATAAATGACTCTGGGCTTTTTAAAAGTATCTCCGTTTTTAGATAGCTTAATGTGATTTACCAGGTAGCCATAGGCTTTATATACAGGCTCAGCCTGTATTACCATGCCTGCTCCCCCTCCATATGGGTAATCATCGACACGCTTATGCTTATCCTCTGAAAAATCTCTGATGTTTACAGTATTTAATGAAATCAGTCCGTTTTCTATAGCTCTGCCTGTTATGCTGGTCTTAATTCCTGTCTCAATCATGTCAGGAAATAATGTCAGTACATGAAAATTCATTTATCCCACCGTACCCTTTCCAGTTCTATAGTAATCCATCCATTAAGTGTACTGTAATCCTTTTGTTCGCTGTATCCACATCCAGAATACAATCCTTAATTGCAGGTAATAATACCTCTTTATTATCCATAGTCTTTACAACATATACGTCGTTAGCTGCCGAGGTTAAGACCTCGGTTAAAACTCCAAGTTTTGTTCCATCCTCTGTAAATATTTCGGAATCTAACAGGTCAAATATGAAATATTCATTCTCCTGCAATTCTATGGCATCATCCCTATGAATTAACAGGTCCTTACCCTTATATTTCTCTATATCGTTTATATCATTTATTTCTTTGAATTTTAAGATAACCAGATTTTTAAAGTATCTAACACCCTCTATTTCTAAAGGAACATATTCTTTTCCCGTATCTAAATATATCTTATTCAATTCTTCAAATCTTTTGGCATCATCGGTGGTTGGATATACCTTAACCTCACCTTTTATACCATGGGTTGTTGTGATGACCCCTACTCTAAGATAATTCTCCATGATACTCCCTCTTGCTGCCACATTTGATAAATAGGCTGTTATAAATAAATTACAACAGCCTTTGCACTTCACTTAGTAGCAGAGTATTGATTTGTCAGAGCTATTGCATTATCTCGACAACTACCTTCTTATCATCCTTAGTTGCGGCTGCTTTTACTACGGTACGTATGGATTTAGCAATCCGGCCTTGTTTGCCAATCACTTTACCCATATCTTCGGAAGCTACCTTTAGTATTACTATAATTGATTTATCGGTTTCTTTCTCCGTAACTACAACCTCATCGGGATGATCTACGAGTGATTTAGCAATTACCTCAACTAATTCCTTCATATTAACCTCCGTGCTGTCGAAAGACAGCTTAAGTAACTAACTCCATTGGTTACGATGGTTAATTACATAATACCTGCATTCTTAAAAATCTTACTTACGGTATCAGTCGGCTGTGCGCCGTTAGCTAACCATTTCTTTGCTGCTTCCTCATTAACATTGAAAGCACTGGGATTCTTCGTAGGATCATAGGTACCGATTTCCTCGATGAATCTACCATCTCTAGGTGTTCTTGAATCAGAAACAACGATTCTATAGAAAGGAGCCTTCTTCTGTCCCATTCTCTTTAATCTGATTTTAACTGCCATATCTTCACCTCCTTGATTTGTATTTATATTTGAAATGTTATCTGAGTGTAAACCAAGTACCTCGCTTTTAGGCAAGTACCTTGCTTTTATCACCAATTAACATACAAAAGCATGTTTACAGTCCAAACGGTAATTTGAAGCCGCCTCTTTTACCGCCCTTGCCAATCATACCTGACATCTGCTTCATCATCTTCTTCATCTGATCAAACTGTTTTACAAGGGCATTAACCTCGGATATATCTACGCCTGCTCCGGCTGCGATTCTTTTCTTACGGGATAAATTAATGATATCCGGATTCGAGCGTTCCTTTTTGGTCATGGAATAAATTATGGCTTCGGTTCTATCCATAGCCTTTTCATCAATCTCAACATTCTTTAATTGCTTTCCCATACCGGGCAGCATGCTTAACATATCGGATATGCCACCCATCCTTTTGACTTGATTCATCTGCTCAAGAAAATCATTGTAGTCAAACTCTGCCTTTTTAATCTTTCTTTCCATTTCTCGGGCCTTATTCTCGTCAAATTCGGCCTGAGCCTTATCAATCAATGTAAGTATGTCTCCCATGCCAAGAATCCTTGACGCCATACGGTCCGGATAGAAAGGTTCAAGATCAGACAGCTTTTCGCCCATGCCGGCATATAAAATCGGCCTTCCTGTAACAGCACGAATAGATAATGCGGCTCCGCCCCTGGTATCACCGTCGAGCTTGGTTAGTATGACTCCGTCGATTCCCAGCTTCTCATTAAAGCTCTGAGACACATTAACCGCATCCTGGCCTGTCATGGCATCAACGACCAGAATTGTCTGATATACCTTAATCTTTGATTTGATTTCCTGTAGTTCTTCCATCATGGTTTCATCAACATGAAGTCTTCCTGCAGTATCCAGTATAACAACATTGAAGCCGTTTTTAGAAGCATGCTCAATAGCTGCCTTCGTAATGTCTATAGGCTTATGCTTATCTCCCATAGAGAATACGCTGACTCCCTGTTTATCACCGTTTATCTTTAACTGTTCAATCGCAGCAGGTCTGTATATGTCACAGGCAACCAACAATGGCTTTCTTCCCTTGGATTTAAGCTTTCCTGCTAGCTTGGCGACTGTAGTTGTCTTTCCGGCTCCCTGTAGACCACACATCATGATAACCGTAATTTCATTCGATGGTAACAGCTGTAGTTCTACTGCTGTAGAACCAAGTAAATTCACCATTTCCTCATTTACTATTTTAATAACCATCTGTCCCGGCGTCAGACTATTTAAAACATCCTGACCTACAGCCCTTTCCTGTACAGATGCGATAAAATTCTTTACGACCTTAAAGTTGACATCTGCTTCGAGCAATGCCAGCTTAACCTCCCTAAGGGCTGCCTTAACATCCGCTTCCGAAAGACGGCCTTTTCCCCTTAGGCTCTTAAATATATTCTGAAGCTTTTCGGATAAATTATCAAATGCCATATCATAGCTCCTTTAAAATATCATCTGTCAATGTGTAAATTAACTGTGTTTTTTCAATATCTCCCGACTTGGGAATCTCTATACAAAGTTCTTTAATGGAATTAAGCTTCTGCTTAATAACGGTAAACTTTTTCATAAGTGATAATCTGTCTTCATAATCCTTTAATTCCTGAGAACATCTTTTTACTATATCATGTACTCCCTGACGGCTGATATTTAATTCCTCGGCAATTTCACTCAAGGATAAATCATGTAGAATATAATCCTCAAAAACACGTTTCTTATGATCACTGAATAGTTCTCCGTAAAAATCATACAGCATGGATAAATGAACTATCTCATCCAACTTAGCAGTTCCTGAATCAACGTTTGTCATAAAAACACCACCTGTAAAGTTTTTTTCTTTACAGGTGGTAGTATATCGAATTAATATGATCTTGTCAAGTGAAATTTTCAGGTCATACTTTCAGTCTTTTTTCTCTATATAATTATACCGGATATGCTTTATTAACAGTGTCTGCCTCTGTAACATCAATACCTGTCTTTTGAGCCTGACGGTATTTGAAGAAGTCCATGGCCACCTGTGGGAATAATGCATAAGATAATACGTCCTCGTCCTGTTCCTTCCAATCTGCAATTTCTGCCTCTATCTTATGAAGCTCAGGCTCGATTAGATCGGCAGGTCTACATGTAATAGGCTTCTCATCGCCGATAACCTTTTTCTGTACCTCGGGGTTAAAGGGTTTAACAGTTTTACCGTATTGTCCTGATAAGAGCGCCTTGGATTCCTTTGTCACCATCTTGTAGCGCTCTCCGGCGAGTACATTCAGAACGGCCTGAGTACCGACTATCTGACTGGATGGTGTAACTAGAGGCGGCTCACCAAAGTCCTTTCGAACTCTCGGAATTTCCTCTAATACAT
This sequence comes from Clostridiales bacterium, assembly GCA_012523775.1. GTDB lineage: Bacteria > Bacillota > Clostridia > Lachnospirales > Lachnospiraceae > Mobilitalea. The sequence continues at coordinate 46,431 of JAAYTK010000022.1, forward strand.
CATAGTATTTATCCTCAGCCTTCTGTTCCTTAAGCTGTGATACGAGATTAGATAGCATTCCACCGGGAACCTGATATAACAATGTCTTAATATCTACTCCCATAACCTTAGGATTAAGTATTCCTATTTCCAGGGATTTATCTCGAATAGGACGGAAATAATCTGCTATCTCAGCCAGAAGCTTCTGATCAAAGCCTGTGTCATAAGGTGTTCCTTTGAATGTCTCTACCAGTACCTCTGTTGCAGGCTGACTCGTTCCCATTGCAAATGGTGACATTGCGGTATCGATTATGTCGCAGCCCGCTTCGACAGCCTTCATATAAGTCATGGCTGCCACACCACTTGTATAGTGAGTATGAAGGTCAATAGGAATCTTTACGGCTTTCTTTAGTGCCGTTACCAATTCTGTTGCGGTATAGGGCACTAACAGTCCTGCCATATCCTTAATACATATGGAGGAGGCACCGAGTGATTCGATATCCTTAGCCAGCTTAACAAAATAATCGATTGTATATGCTTCACCCAGTGTGTAGCATACTGCTATCTGAGCATGGCCATTTTCTTTATTTGTAGCATTTACAGCACATTCAAGATTTCTAATATCATTAAGGGCATCGAATATACGAATAATATCAATACCGTTTGCCAGGGATTTTTGAACGAAATACTCGACCACATCGTCTGCATAGTGGCGATATCCCAATATGTTCTGACCTCTAAAGAGCATCTGAAGCTTCGTATTCTTAAAGCCCTCTCTTATTTTTCGTAATCTATCCCAGGGGTCTTCCTTCAGAAAACGCAAGGAAGCATCAAATGTAGCACCACCCCAGCACTCAACTGAATGGTAGCCCACTTTATCCATCTTTTCCAATACCGGAAGCATCTCATCAGTTGACATTCTTGTGGCTATCAAGGATTGATGAGCATCACGAAGGATGGTTTCTGTTATTTTAACCGGTCTTTTTACTTGTTCAGCCATTAATTTACCTCCTGTTCTTATTGCATAATTTAAATTATGCAAAGTATTCAATGTTTTGCTTTAACCGAATACAGCCAAAAATACACCAGCTGCTACGGCCGTACCGATAACGCCTGCCACATTTGGTCCCATAGCATGCATCAGTAGGAAATTCGTAGGATCTGCTTCTGCACCAACCTTCTGAGAGACTCTTGCGGCCATAGGAACTGCGGATACTCCAGCAGAGCCAATCAAAGGATTTATTTTTCCTCCACTTAGCTTACACATTATCTTACCGAAAATTACACCACTAGCCGTTCCAAATACGAATGCAACCAGACCGAGTCCGACAATCTTTAATGTATTCCAAGTAAGGAAAACTTCTGCGCTTGTGGTTGCTCCTACCGAGGTTCCCAAAAGTATTACCACAATATACATTAATGCATTGGATGAAACCTCTGTCAATTGACGTACGACACCGCTTTCACGGAATAAATTACCGAGCATAAGCATACCAACCAATGGTGCTGTATCGGGTAAAATAAGTACAACTACAATTGTTACTATAATGGGAAACAGAATTCTTTCCAGCTTGGATACCGGTCTTAACTGCTCCATCTTTATCTTTCTTTCCTTCTCAGTTGTAAGAAGTTTCATAATAGGAGGCTGTATAATCGGAACCAAGGACATATATGAATACGCCGCTACCGCAATCGGGCCTAAAAGCTCCGGTGACAGCTTACTTGCCAAGAATATTGATGTAGGACCGTCAGCTCCACCGATTATAGAAATTGATGCGGCTGCTCCGTCTGTAAATCCAAGTAAAATAGCTCCGAAGTATGCGGTATATATACCAAATTGCGCGGCTGCTCCCAGGAGAAAGCTTGAAGGATTAGCTATCAATGGTCCGAAGTCTGTCATAGCTCCTACTCCAAGGAAAATAAGTGATGGCCATATACCATATTCATCACCAATATAAAAATAGTGTAATAATCCTCCGGGTACAAGATCACCATTCGAATTATAGAATGGTGTAGCCATTATTTGTGGGAAAAGGTTTACTAAGAGCATTCCAAATGCTATTGGTATCAGCAAAAGTGGTTCATAATCCTTTTTTATTGCCAAATATAAAAGACCACAGGCAACGAAAATCATTATAATATTTTTCACTGTTATATTATAGAATCCCGATGATTCTAATAAATTTGCTAACGTGTCTATTAAATAGTTCATTTTCTGTCCTTCCTCTTATAAGGGATTAATCTATAGTAGCTAATAAATCTCCTGATTCCACTGATTGACCGGCTGTAACATTAATACTTGCGATAGTACCGTCATCAGTGGCAACGATTTCATTTTCCATCTTCATAGCTTCAAGAATAAGTATTACTTCACCCTTCTTTATAGCCTGCCCTACTGATGCCTTTAATGATAATATTTTGCCCGGCATAGGTGAATTAACCTTTGTTTTACCTTCTGTACCTGAAGCAGCCTTCGGTGCCGGTGCATCGGCCGGTGTCGGAGCTGGGGCAGCCTTTTGTACGGGAGCCTGAGGAACAGGTGTGGGTGCTACCCTAGGTGCGGGAGTGGGAGCCACAGAGGATACACCGTTATTTTCTTCAACTGATACTTCGTAGGTATTGCCATTAACTGTGATTGTATAATATTTCATGATTAAATCCTCCTTGTAATCTATGGAATAACCGTACTCATACGATTATTAAAGATATCTCTTTCTGTTTATTTTTCTTATTGAACGTACAACAAATCCACCGGTTGAAGCATCTGCAGAACTTTCTGAATTATAAGCAGATATAGCGGCGGTAATTACTGCTACCAGCTCTTGATCATTCATTAAATTAATTTCCTCCTGACTGACAATCTGTGCGATTGCATTATCCACAGGAGAAATTTTTTCATCCGAACTCTTATTTTTCTTCTTTTCAGCCGGCGTAACACCGGGTAAGAATTTAAATAAGCTTATAAGTAAAATAATTAATGTTAGTACGGCGAATACAATACCCATTCCGAGTAGAGTGTTAATCGATGCCATTTTTAATCTATCGGATAAAGGCCCCTGTGTAAGAAGGATAATTGAATTTTTAATGCCGTTATTTATTATGGTCATAATATTAATCAAACCTTTCTTTAAATGACATTGGTATCATGTGTTAATAGTTGTTATAATGTACCATGCTTTCTCAGAGGTCTTGCCTCGCTTTTGTTATACAGCATCTCAAATGCATATATTACATGCTTTCTAACCGTCTCGGGCTCAATAATATTATCAACATATCCACGTTTTGCTGCAGATAATGCGCCGTTTTGAAGTGAAGCATATTGAGTAGATTTCTCATTGATAACCTCAGAAGACTCACCTTCATACATAATCTGTGCGGCTAATTTGGGATCCATCATTCCTATTTCTGCATTTGGAAGTGCAAACACATAGTCTGCTCCAATATGTTTGGAATTCATTGATATATAAGCGCTTCCATATGCTTTGCCGGTAATCACATTGACCTTAGGAACAGTAGCATCCGTAAACGCATAGGTCAACTCAGCTATAGCCTTAGATATGGTTTTTTCCTCATTAACATCAGCCTTATAACCGATTACATTAGTTAGGGTAAGTATAGGAATATTAAAGGCATCACAGAAACGGACAAAGGATGCAGCCTTTTTACATCCATCTGTCGTAATAACGGATTCCGCTTTATCAGTCGTCCTGTTAGCAATGGCTCCTATTGTTAATCCATTAAGACGAATAAATCCGGTCACTATCTCTAGAGCATATGCCGATTTTATTTCAAGAAAATAATTATTATCGGAAATATCAATAATTGCATTCTTAACATCCATTAAATTCTGAGAAAATGACGGAACCAGACGGTTTAAATCATCACTACATTCTGTTATACAGACTTCCTCTTCATTATTGGACGGGATTATTGAAATAAGCTCTCGTATTTTATTTAAGACCTCAAGCTCGGTATCACCGACAAAGTCAATGGCACCTGATTTTGCATTAAAATCTGCACTTGAGGTGTCTAGTTTTTCCTTACTATTTCCTAATAGTGAATTAGGGGTTTGCATGAAAAGCCTAGCATTATTTTTCTCCATAAATGAAAAATCACTTAAGGATGCCATAACGGACAGTCCACCGCCGCTGTTGCCGAATATGGCGGTAATCTGTGGAATTACACCCGAAGCCATAATCTGTTTCGAATATATTTCTCCAAAACCGTTTAATGCATCGGTAGATTCCTGCAGTCTCATCCCGGTTGAATCCAAAAGACCGATTACAGGCGCTCCGACCTTAAGTGCCAGATCATATATAGCGACTATTTTTTTTGCATGCATTTCACCTACAGAACCACCCAAAGATGACGAATCCTGACTGAATACATAGACAGGGTTGCCGTCTATGAGACCATAGCCTGTTATGACTCCGTCATTGGGGATATCCTTCTGGTCTAGATTAAAGTCTGTACTTCTTTTTGTTATGAATGCACCGACTTCAACAAAACTATTGTCATCAAGCAATGAAGTTATCCTTTCTCTTGCTGATAGTTGTGCTCTATTAGACATTTACAGCCCTCCATTTTTCTAAAAGTAGTAGAAAACCAATTTTCTGCCAATTGTAATTGTATAATATTTAAAAACAAAAGGCAAGCATCAATAATTTTATTTAATATAATTTTATATACTATTTAAGCATTTCCGAATTTTATCAATACTAAAACCTTTACGGTAAAGAGATGCCACAAGCTTTTGCTTATCCTCTCTGCTTAAATCATGTGGATTTCTGTATTTTTTATGAATAGCCTTGTTTATTGCCAAAATCTCATAATCAATGTCCTCTGAGGATTCATTATATTCTTTTGTTATAATCTTTTCAATTATTTCTTTATTTATTCCCTTTTGACTAAGCTTAATCTTTATAGCCAATGAGCTTTGTATGCCTTTCTTCAGGCGTATATAATTCATAGCATAGCGTTCGTCATTAATATAATTGTATTCTTTCAGATACTCAATTGTCCTGTTAATAATATCATCAGTGTAATATGCATCTTTAAGCTTTATATAGAGCTCCTTTTCTGTTCTGTCCATAT
>JAAYTK010000023.1 GCA_012523775.1 Clostridiales bacterium
GAAAAAATTTAAAATTGTACTTGATTTTTATTACGGAATAGTATAATATAAGTAATGTTCCGTGGCTCGTTGGTCAAGGGGTCAAGACGCCGCCCTCTCACGGCGGAAACAGGGGTTCGATTCCCCTACGAGCTGTTTAAATGAATATATGCAGAACATAAACCACAAAACTCGATTAATTGAGTGTTTGTGGTTTTTTGTTGTACCAGGTACGGTACCTGATGGTACCTGGTACCGAAATAACCTGTACCTGGTACCATTTATAACTACAAATAATAATATATATAAGAAATAAATGGGATTACCGGTATTGACAAGTGTTAATAAATAATATAACTTTGAAACATAATAAACTTGGTAAATCAAAGAAAGAGGGATATTATTTATGAAGCTTTTATATAAAGGGAAAACTAAGGATGTCTACGCATTATCAGATGGAAATTATTTATTGAAATTTAAGGATGACGTAACGGGAGTAGATGGTGTATTCGATCCTGGTGCAAACACCGTAGGATTGACCATAGATGGGGCCGGAAAGGCAGGGCTTAGGCTCACGAAGCTGTTCTTTGAAAGGCTTAGAGAAGAGGGTATTCCTACTCATTATATAGATTGTGATATTGAGGCTGCAACTATGACAGTAAAGCCGGCAACTATGTTTGGTAATGGGCTCGAGGTTATCTGCAGATATCGGGCCGTAGGTAGCTTCATTCGCCGATATGGTATGTATGCGAAGGAAGGTCAGCCACTGGACGCATTTGTAGAAGTGACCTTAAAGGATGACAAGCGTGAGGACCCACCCATTAATGAGGATGCACTCCATATGCTTGGGATTCTAACCAGAGACGAGTACGCTGTTCTTAAAGATCTAACTATAAGGATATCGGACATTGTTAAGGAGGAGCTTGCTAAAAAAGGCATTGAATTATACGATATTAAGCTGGAGTTCGGACGTATCGGTGAAGACAAACATGTCGCTCTAATAGATGAAATCTCCGGTGGCAATATGAGAGCTTACAAGGACGGTAAGTATATTGAACCGATTATGTTGGAGAAGCTAATGCTTTCGTAATGGCATCATTACGATTACAAATACCATATTAACAGAGATTTATTAAAGCTCATCGGATATTTATGTCGATGGGCTTTTTTGAATAGGATAGTTCATTTCGCAAGCGAAACCTTTTCATATGTGAGACTATCAATATTCACAACATAAATCAATTATTATCATATCCTTGCACAATATACATAATATGTAAAATATGATATTATTAAGTATATACTTCATTTACATCATGTACAATCTGTACGTCTTGTCAATAACCATATCTTAATCTTCGTTCTACTATCTACATAATCCCAACATTAATTTTACATTTATGAAAGGGGGAATTATTATTCCACGAAAAAGAAGAACCTGGTATCCGGGTGCAATATACCATATTGTAACGAGAGGAAATAACAAGCAAAAAATATTTCTATGTAAGGAAGATTACTGGCACTACATGAATTTATTAAGGCAAATTCATGAAAATTATCCATTTAAATTATTTAGCTATTGCTTAATGTCCAATCATGTACATCTTCAGATTGCCACTGATGATATTGAGATTTGGACTATTATGAGAGCAATAAACTGGAGCTATTCTAATTATTTTAATACCAAATACGATAAAGTAGGCCATTTGTTTCAGAACAGATATCATTCGGAAATAATAGAGAAGGAATCGTATCTTTTGCAGACGAGTAAGTATATACATTTAAATCCCGTAAAAGCCGGTATAGTGGATCAGCCTATTAAGTATCCATGGAGTAGCTACGGCGTATATATGGGAGTCTACAAGAGTAGTCTGATTTCAGAGAATGAAACTTTGGCATATTTTCAGTATAATAGGGAGTTATATAAGAATTATGTAGAGAGTGAAGACAGTGATAATGAAGATGATGAGGATGGGTTTTGGCTGAAGGATGAGAATACTGCGATAAGAAGCAGTCAGTGAAAAGCGATACCAAAATGCGGTATCAAAGCGGTACCAGGTACACTCCGAAAAGGTACCAGGTACCGACCGAAAAAGTACCAGGTACCGTACCTGGTACCGAAAATGTTGACATGTACCAACCACATTGTTAAGATTGTTTTAAGTTTTATATCGACCATTTTTTAAGAATCGTCTTTTATTATTATATTATCGGTTATGGTAGGAGGTACGTTGTATATGGATGCAGCGAGGATTTTGGTGGCTGATGATGATAGGGAGATAGCCAGTGCAATTGAGAAGCTTTTAATAATGGAAGGATATGAGGTGATTAAAGCTTATAATGGCTTAGAGGCGCTGGATGCGTTGGTGTCTAGTCAGGTGCATTTGATTATATTGGATATTATGATGCCGAAGATGGATGGCCTGACCACGATGATGAAGGTAAGAGACAGCAAGAATATTCCTATTATATTATTGTCTGCCAAATCAGAGGACTCAGACAAGATACTGGGACTTTCCATGGGTGCGGATGATTATGTAACAAAGCCATTTAATCCTCAGGAGCTGGTCGCCAGGGTAAAGAGTCAGCTGAGAAGATATCTGCAGTTGGGAGATAAGGACAGCGTCAATTCAACCACAAAGCTTACAGTGGGAGGCCTATGCATGGACTTAGAAAAGGCTGAGCTTACTGTGGATGGTGAACAGGTTAAACTGACCGCAAAGGAGTTTAAGATACTGGAATTCCTTATGAGAAACGCGGGAAATGTATTTTCGGCTGAGCAGATATATGAAAGAGTATGGCAGGAGCAGGCATTCTCAGTCGAGAACACAGTAATGGTCCATATCAGGCGTATCCGTGAAAAAATCGAAATTAATCCAAAGGAACCGAAATATTTAAAGGTGGTGTGGGGAATTGGTTATAAAATTGAGAAGATTTAGCAGAAGTAAAATAACGAAGTTCATTGCATTTTCGCTAACCGTAGTTCTTATAACCTTAACGATGGTATTATCGAATTACGCTATTAACAGCAGAATGAATCTTGAATCCTTATTTGTTAAGGACTACATTAAAAGTGATTCATTTATATACGGCAAATTGTCGAAGTCAATTCATGAGATAAACAATCATTTTATTAATGACACTGAGAGCATTAAGCCGGAACCGGAATACCTCTATTATATTACTGATGGGGAAATCACTAAGCATAACGCAAGTCTCGAAGATATACTTAAACAGGAGGAATATCTTTATAAATTCAAAGAAAATGTATGGGATTATGGGGAAAATACCTTTAAAAATGTACAGAATTATGTTAAGGAGGATACCAGCTTATACCTTGTTTTTCCAAAGGAATACTTAGAGGAGCAGCAGCAGAAATGGGACATGGAAAGAGACAGGTTAATGCCCATTGCTGTGTCAGTAATAATATCTTTAATTGTGGTGATATTATGTGTCATTTATCTTATGGCCGTAACCGGTAAAATACCGGAGGACAATGAGGTTCATCTGGCTTCATATGCGGACAGAATATATAGTGATATCCAGCTGGGAATTTTGCTTATTACGCTTTATTTTTGGCTTTATGGATTATACGGATTTTTTGGACATTATAGCAACAGAGATGTCCTAAGCATGGAGCAATATTATTCAATCATAATGACGGGCATAATTTCGTTTGTTGGTTCGATAGTCTGCGGAGTGATTATGCTTAGTCTGGTACGAAAGCTGAAGGCACGGAGGCTTTTAAAGCATAGCATGATTTATGCTGTATTATATGCAATCAGCAGATTTATCAGAAGCTTCTTTGATGACAGCAGATTCGAGCATTTCCCCTTGACAAAGTCCCTAAACAGAAGGCAGATTATATTTACAGTAGCCAGTGGGGGAATGGTGTTCTTATTCTTGTTGTTTTGGGCAGCTTCAGAAAGCTTTATAGCAGGTTTAATTCCTGTACTTATAGAGGGTGCTATAATTTTCTGGTATTTTCATGAGAATAATAAGACATTCGATGAGATTAATCGGGGGTTTCAGGAAAGTCTGCAGGAGCAAATGAAATCCGAGAGAATGAAGGTGGATTTAATTACAAATGTTTCTCATGACCTCAAGACACCGCTAACATCCATAATCAGCTATGTGGACCTGTTATCTAAGGAGGAATTACCCGAGAGTGCAAGGGATTATGTGAATATATTGGCGGATAAGTCGGGAAGACTTAAAAATATCGTATCTGATCTGTTCGATCTCGCGAAGAGCACCAGCGGAAATCTGCCTCTTAATATGGAGACACTCGACCTTAAGAAGCTCATAGAGCAGACCTTGGGTGATATGGAGGATGAAATAGAGAGGTCGGATATCCGCATAAAGACATCGCTTACCGAAGCGCCTGTATATATATACTCTGACGGCAAAAAATTATATAGGGTATTCCAAAACATCATAGGAAATGCAATAAAATATTCGCTTTCCGGCACCAGAGTATTCATCGATATGGAGTATGAGAATAATTATATAAACGTTATTGTAAAAAATACTGCATCATATGATATGGATTTTACTGCCGAGGAAATTCTTCAAAGATTCACCAGAGGGGATGAATCACGATCAACCGAGGGAAGTGGTCTGGGTCTATCTATAGCCGAAAGCTTTACCTGGGCGTGCGGAGGAAGATTCAAGGTGGAAATAGACGGAGATCTGTTCAAAGTGAAAATACAATTTCCGGTAGTAGGTGTGTAGGATAAAATAGTTATGCCATGATATAATAATTTTATAATGCATTTATCTATGATAAATAGATATAAATAATTCAGCACACATTATATGTGGGCTGAATTTTTTGTATCATCGATAAAACCACCTGCTATGCAGGTAGAACCCGACAGCTTTAGCTTCAATTAAAAGACCTTTCAGTAGCACTATTATATTACTGACATCTAATATATTATATGGTATAATGACGGATAAAGGAGGAAGGCATATATGGATTATTTAAATAATATGATTAAAACTCAATTAGAACATCGAACGATAAGAGAATTTAAAGAAGATATAGTTCCGGAGAATATCATAGATCAGTTAACTCAAGTGGCAAGCCGTACTGCGACATCAAACGGAATGCAGGCATGTTCAATTATAAGAATAACCGACCCTGCCATAAAGAAAGAGCTTGCCGATATTAGCACGCAGGAATATGTGGCCAGAATGCCGGAGCTATGGATATTTATTGTAGATCAATACCGTAATGGACAGATAGCAAAGGAAAAGGGCTTTGATGAAGATAGCATAAATGATATGGATCGCTTCTTCCAAGGATTTACGGATGCATGTCTGATGGCACAGAACGTAGTGAACGCGGCGGAAAGCCTCGGACTCGGAACCGTGTATTATGGAAGCATACTCAATAATCCTTCAAGAACAATTAAACTGCTTAAGCTTCCGAAGAGGACATTTCCGGTGCTGGGCTTAGGGTTTGGATATCCCAATCAGGAGCCACAGCTTAAGCCACGGATGGATATGAAGCTACGAATGTTCGAAAACAGCTATAAATGCTTTGATAACTATAGTGAGATTATCAAGGAATATGATGAAATAATGCAAACATATTATGACCTTAGACAGGCTAACAAGAGAGTGGACAGCTTCAGTAATCAGGTTGTTTCTAAACTCAAAAATGTTAATCCTTTAAGACAAAGGATGGTTGATTCGATAATTGAACAGGGCTTTTTTGTACCAGGTACCGTACCTGGCACCGTACCTGGTACCGTACCTGGTACCGAAAAAGGCACCGAAAAATAGAGGAGTTTATTATGAAGGGAATTGTATTAGCCGGAGGATCCGGAACGAGATTATATCCGATTACGTTGGTGACGTCTAAGCAGCTTCTGCCTGTATATGACAAGCCTATGATTTATTATCCTCTGTCCACGCTAATGCTGGCGGGAATACAGGATATCCTAATTATATCAACGCCTACAGACCTCCCCAATTTTGAGAGGCTATTGGGGGATGGTTCTAATTTTGGTATTAATTTAAGTTATGCGGTTCAGCCATCTCCCGACGGTTTGGCACAGGCCTTTCATATCGGGGAAGACTTTATCGACGGCGATTCCTGTGCATTGATACTGGGTGATAACATTTTCTATGGAAACGGACTGACAAAGCATCTAAAAGAAGCGACCGCCAGAACATATGGCGCAACAATATTTGGATATTATGTGGATGACCCTGAAAGGTTCGGAATTATCGAATTTGACGAGAAAGGCAAGCCTCTTTCAATAGAGGAAAAGCCTAAGAATCCTAAATCAAATTATTGTGTAACGGGGCTTTATTTCTATGATAACAGGGTGTGTGAATTTGCCAAAAAGATTAAGCCGTCTGCCAGAGGTGAGTTGGAAATAACCGATCTCAACAAAATGTATCTCGAGGATGGTTCCCTGCATGTTGCAACCCTGGGAAGGGGCTATACATGGCTTGATACCGGTACTATGGATTCCCTAAATGAGGCTTCCGAATTCGTCCGTGTCATCGAGAACAGACAGGGAATTCAGATAGCTGCCCTCGAGGAAATTGCATATATAAATGATTGGATAACCAAGGAAAAGCTTATAGAAGCCGCCGAATTTTACAGTAATTCAATTTATGGTGAGCATTTAAGAAGAGTGGCAGAGGGTAAAATTCTATATTAAGATATATACAGCAGTATAGAAGTGAATTCACTTGTATTTTAAAATATATATGAGTACAAGGAGCCTATAATGAAGATAATAAAAACAGATGTGTTGGATTTATTTATAATTGAACCAAAGGTGTTTGGTGATAGCAGAGGATGGTTTGTTGAAAGCTGGTCCGAGAAAGCCATGGAGAAAGCAGGGCTTCATTATCATTTCGTGCAGGACAACCATTCCTTCTCGGCTCAGAAGGGAACACTTAGAGGACTTCATTATCAGAAAGGAGATGCTGCTCAGGCAAAGCTGGTTCGCTGCACAAGAGGAGCCGTGCTTGATGTGGCCGTGGACATGAGAAAATCTTCGTCAACCTATAAGAAATGGGTTGCCGTGGAATTATCGGCAGAGAATTTTCGTCAGCTTCTCGTCCCCAGGGGATTCTTACATGGTTTTTTAACATTGACCGACAATGTGGAATTCCTATACAAGGTAGATAATTACTATAATAAAGAAGCAGACAGAGGAATAAGATGGGACGACCCGGAGCTTGGTATAGAATGGGGTATAATGAATCCAATACTATCAGATAAGGATAAGAATGCACCATATCTTCATGAAAGTGACATAGATTTTTAATCGGTACCAGGTACACACAGAAAAGGTACCAGGTACCGTACCTGGTACCGTAAGAAAGTCCAGCGGTGATATGTCAAGAGAAAAACAATAAAAATATATGATGTTATTATATCAATACTGGAAAAAAAGGCGCATTTACCTAGACCCTGACGACCATTCTTAAAAAAGAGCAGGGCGTAGCTCATCAGCAGACAGATTCCTCTATTCTGCTGGTCGATATAGGCGATTGTCTTTAAGCAGCGTAAAGACTAACCGCACAAATTTACGGGCAGTTAATGCGAGTGCACGTTTGTGTTGATATCTGTTC
>JAAYTK010000024.1 GCA_012523775.1 Clostridiales bacterium
TCAATTACCAAAATTCAATCTTAATTATATGTTTTTATATATCCTTTGTCAAACAAAACTAAGCACAAAACAGCATAGTCCACTGTTTTGTGCCGAATAAGAAATGTGATATATATTTAGAGGATTATACCGCCCTCTCCTCCTTCCATAATGGGCACTGACAGGGTTGAGCCGGGTAACAGTTCGATAGTATATATATCATTTATCTCCAGCAAGTCTGCAATGTTAATTTCGTGCTTTGACGCCACACTTCCCAATGTGTCCCCATCCTCTACCAGATATGTCGTAAAATAAGTATATCTGTTGTTTGGTATACAAGGCAGGCAGATGGTATCGCCCGGTTGAAGATTATATACATTGATGAATGGGTTTGCCATAATTATTGTATTAACATCAACATTATACTTTCTGCTGATTGAATATAAGGTATCTCCCTGCTTTATTACATAATATAGACAGAACATCTAATCTCCCTTTCCATCATGAACAGATTACTACATCGATTAGTTTTATTATATTCAATAATTATTCAAATGGGACTGTATATATAAATAGATTTTTTATATGACGAATATAATGGCATAATATTACAAATCTCTCTTTTATTAGCAATATCTCGACATTTGCATATCATATTTAGTAGGAGTATTCATGTAAGGATTAGGAAATTTTTTAATAAATACTTAAGAAAATCTTTTCCATTTTATCAGAGTAGGATGTTGAACTTAATAATTATGTATCGTATAATATCCAAGATGAGCAGATTAGTCTATGGAAATTTCCGAGTTCCTAATCTGCGTATTTATGATATAATATCAGCTATGAGTAAGCTCTATGTCTTAATAAAGGAGTTAATAATAAATGTATAACAAATTATCTTTAGGCATCGATATTGGTTCCACAACCGTAAAGATTGTCATAATGAACGATAATAAAGAGATAATATTTTCCGATTATGAGCGTCACTTTGCTAATATTCAGGAGACTTTAGCGGAATTGATGAAGAAGGCGATGCAGGCTCTGGGTGATGTGACTGTTCTGCCTGTCATCACCGGTTCGGGTGGACTGACTATTTCCAAGCACTTAGATATTCCTTTTATACAAGAGGTTATTGCCGTTGCCACATCACTGCAGGATTATGCTCCTCATACCGATGTGGCTATAGAGCTTGGCGGAGAAGATGCTAAGATTATATATTTTACTAACGGTGTTGAACAAAGGATGAACGGCATATGTGCCGGAGGTACAGGTTCTTTCATCGACCAGATGGCAAGTCTTTTAAAGACGGATGCTGCCGGTCTAAATGAATATGCAAAAGATTATAAGGCAATCTATCCTATTGCAGCCAGATGTGGTGTGTTTGCAAAATCTGATATACAGCCTCTTATAAATGAAGGTGCGACTAAGCCTGATCTGTCCGCCTCCATATTTCAGGCTGTTGTGAATCAGACTATCAGTGGTCTCGCATGCGGAAAGCCTATCAGAGGAAATATAGCATTTCTGGGTGGTCCTCTTCATTTTCTTGATGAGCTAAGAAATTCGTTTATCCGTACGCTAAAGCTAAAGGATGAACAGATTATTTCGCCTGAGAATTCACACCTGTTTGCAGCCATGGGAGCCGCCATGAATTCTAAGGAAGAAAGCAGTAAGACCCTTTCATCCCTGTATCAAAAGCTGTCAGACGGTATTAAGATGGATTTTGAAGTGCACCGTATGAAGCCTTTGTTTGAAAGCGAAGCCGAATACGAAGAGTTTTCGAAAAGACATGCAGTACATACCGTTAAGAAGGCAAAATTAAGCGAATATAAAGGTAACTGCTTCCTTGGAATAGATGCCGGTTCAACCACTACCAAGGTGGCACTGGTTGGTGAGGACGGCAGTTTGCTTTATTCTTTTTATAGTAATAACAACGGAAGCCCTTTAAAAACCACGATTAAGTCTCTGAAGGAAATATATGAAATTCTTCCCGAGAACGTGAAAATAGTACGGGCTTGCTCCACAGGCTATGGTGAAGCATTGATAAAGGCCGCTCTGGTACTGGATGAGGGTGAAGTGGAAACGGTAGCCCATTATCATGCCGCCGCCTTCTTTGAACCGGATGTGGATTGTATTCTGGATATCGGCGGGCAGGATATGAAATGCATAAAAATCAAAAATAATTCGGTAGACAATGTTTTGCTTAACGAAGCATGCTCATCCGGATGCGGCTCCTTTATTGAAACCTTTGCCAAATCATTAAATTACGAGGTTGAGGATTTTGCCAAGGTAGCTCTCTATGCTAAGAACCCTATCGATTTGGGAACCAGATGTACCGTATTCATGAACTCAAAGGTTAAGCAGGCTCAGAAGGAAGGAGCAACAGTTGCGGATATTTCTGCAGGTCTTGCTTATTCTGTCATCAAAAATGCTTTATATAAGGTTATAAAGGTTACGAATCCAAAGGATCTTGGTAATAAGATGGTAGTGCAGGGCGGAACCTTTTATAACGATGCGGTACTAAGAAGCTTTGAGACCATATCAGGCTGTGAAGCGGTACGCCCCGACATTGCAGGTATTATGGGGGCTTTTGGTGCTGCCCTTATTGCGAGAGAGCATTATGAGGGTGGCGAAAGCACCATGCTTACCATTGACCAGATAAATGAACTTAAATTCGAAACCTCACTTGCCCGTTGCGGTAGATGTACCAATAACTGTACTCTGACCATAAACAAATTCACCGGAGGCAGACGCTTTATCTCTGGTAACAGATGCGAAAGAGCGCTGGGTAAAGAGAAGAACGAAGAAAACATTCCTAATCTGTATGATTATAAGATGGAGCGTTATTTTAACTATCCTGTACTTCCTGCGGATAAGGCTCCCCGTGGTACAGTCGGAATTCCCAGGGTTCTGAACATATATGAAAACTATCCCTTCTGGCATACATTTTTCACGAAGCTGGGATATCATATAGAGCTGTCGCCGACCTCCAGCAGGAAAATATATGAGCTGGGAATAGAATCCATCCCCAGTGAATCTGAGTGCTATCCGGCCAAGCTGGTTCACGGGCATGTTAAATGGTTAATTGATAAGGGCGTTAAGTATATCTTCTATCCGAGTATACCTTATGAAAGGAAGGAGATTTCCGGTGCGAATAATCATTATAACTGTCCTATAGTAACCTCTTATCCTGAAAATATAAAAAACAATGTGGAGGAGCTTAGAGATCCTTCTATTGAATTTGCCAATCATTTTCTATCCTTTGAGAGCGAAAAGATTCTATCCAAGCGACTGGTAGAAATATTCACGGAAAAAGGAATTGATAAAGACGAAATAAAGGATGCATGTAAAGCTGCGTGGGAGGAACTGGCCAATGCCAGGGATGATATCAGAAAGAAAGGCGAAGAGACATTGGCATATCTTCGTATATCCGGCAGAAGGGGAATCGTTCTTGCAGGCAGACCGTACCATATAGATCCTGAGATAAACCATGGTATTCCGGAGATGATTAATTCTCTTGGTGTAGCCGTACTGACAGAGGATTCCGTATCCCATCTGGGTAAGGTGGATCGTCCGACGATTGTAATTGACCAATGGATGTATCATTCCAGATTATATGCCGCTGCTTCCTTTGTCCGCACACAGCCTAACCTGGAGCTTATACAGTTGTTTTCCTTTGGCTGCGGACTGGATGCGGTAACCACCGATCAGGTCAATGATATCCTGTCGGACTCCGGTAAAATATATACTGTGTTAAAGATAGATGAAGTCAATAATCTAGGCGCCGCAAGAATACGTATCCGCTCTCTCCTGTCAGCTGTTAAGGAAAGAGAAAGCAAGGGCTATAAGGCCGAGGTCGTATCCTCTGCCTATAATAGAGCCATATTTACAGAAAATATGAAGGATACCTATACCATACTGGCACCCCAGATGTCTCCTATTCATTTTGAGCTTCTGGAGCCTACCTTCAGGTACGGGGGGTATAATGTAGTTATCCTTCCCAATGACAACCGACGCTCTGTGGATGTGGGTCTACAGTATGTTAACAACGATGCCTGCTATCCGTCGCTGATGGTGGTGGGTCAGATTATGGACGCTCTTCTGTCGGGTAAGTATGACCTGAATAAGGTTGCTGTCATAATCACACAGACAGGCGGTGGATGTAGAGCGACAAACTATATTGGCTTTATTAGGAGAGCCCTTGAAAAGGCAGGCATGTCACAGATACCGGTTATATCCTTAAGCGCATCGGGATTAGAGAAAAATCCGGGTCTTAAGGTTACACCAAAGCTACTGATTACTGCCATGCAGTCACTTGTATATGGCGATATTTTCATGAGAGTTCTATATAAAACCAGACCGTATGAGAAAATTCCGGGCTCAGCCAATGAGCTTCATGCAAAATGGCGTGACAGATGCATCAAGAGTCTGAGGAAGGGTAAATGGAGAGAATATAAAAAGAATATTAGAGGAATCATAAGGGATTTTGATAATCTTCCCATTTATGAGAATATGAAAAAGCCTAAGGTGGGTGTGGTAGGCGAAATACTTGTGAAATTCCTTCCTTCAGCCAATAATTATCTGGTGGAACTACTTGAATCAGAAGGTGCCGAAGCCGTTGTGCCTGATTTACTGGATTTCTTAAGTTATTGTGCCTATAACAACAACTTCAAAGCCAGATACCTCGGTAAGAGTAAAAGAAGTGCCATTATTGCAAATATTATCATTTGGGCTTTGGAAAGATTACGTAGGGAGGCTGTCAAATCATTTAAAAAGAGCAAGCGCTTTGATCCTCCTGTTCATATTAAGAATCTGGCGAAGTATGCCGAGGATGTGGTATCCATTGGAAATCAGACCGGTGAAGGGTGGTTCTTAACCGGTGAGATGCTGGAGCTTCTGCATAGCGGTGTATATAATATAGTCTGTACTCAGCCCTTTGCATGCTTACCGAATCATATCGTAGGTAAGGGTGTTATCAAGGAACTGAGGCGTCAGCACCCTGAGGCAAATATCGTAGCTATCGACTACGACCCGGGAGCCAGTGAAGTAAACCAACTGAATCGTATAAAACTTATGCTGTCTACGGCAATAAAAAATATCCAGGACTAATTCACAGTCCTGGATATTTTAAATTAATATTATATGTTCTCAATTTGCCAGTCTATAGGCTGAATATTGTTCTTAATCAGAAATTTATTGGTTTTACTAAATGGCCTGCTGCCGAAAAATCCTCTATAGGCAGATAATGGGCTCGGATGAGGTGCCTCCAAAATAAGGTGCTTATTGTTATTTAGCATACCTTTTTTACTTTGTGCCGGCTTTCCCCATAGGATGAATACAATCGGTCTATCCAGAGCATTGACAGCATGAATTACCGCATCGGTAAACTGCTCCCATCCCTTGCCCTGATGGGAAAATGCTTGGTGAGCCCGTACCGTTAAAACTGTATTAAGAAGTAGAACTCCCTGCCTTGCCCACTTCTCAAGGCAGCCGTTATTGGGTATATAGCATCCCAAATCATCCTTTAGCTCCCTATAAATATTTACAAGAGAAGGCGGAATGTCTATACCGGGCTTTACCGAAAAACACAGACCATGAGCCTGATTCTCATTATGATAAGGGTCCTGACCGATAATAACCACCTTAACCTTACTAAGCGGGGTTAGATGAAATGCATTGAATATATCGGCCGCATCCGGATATATAACATGTTTTTTATATTCATCGATAACAAATCTATATAATTGTGCATAGTAAGGCTTCTTAAATTCACCGCTTATAGCATCCAGCCAATCATTTGTAATCGCACTCATTTTACGCTTATTCCCTTATGCTTTAGATAATTCTTAACCTCCATTATCTCCAGTTCCTTAAAGTGGAACAGTGAAGCTGCCAATACACCGCTTGCCTTGCCTATGGTTATGGCATCATAAAAATGCTCCAGCTTACCGGCTCCACCGGAGGCGATAACCGGAACAGATACATTCTCGGCAATTGTCCTTGTTAGCTCAAGGTCATATCCGTTCTTCGTGCCGTCACAATCCAGACTTGTCAGTATGATTTCTCCGGCACCGAGACCTGTTGCTTTCTTTGCCCATTCAACGGCATCAATACCTGTATCTGTTTTTCCGCCGTTCTTTAACACATTCCATCCGGAGCCGTCTTCTCTTTTTTTGGCATCCAGTGCAAGGACCACGCTTTGGCTGCCAAATTCATTTGCCGCATCACTGATTAGACTTGGATTGGCAATGGCGGCCGAATTGACACCTACCTTACCGGCTCCAACATCCAGTACCCTCTTAAAATCCTCTATGGTGCGGATTCCGCCCGCAACGGCAAACGGTATAGACACGGCTTCGGCAACTCTTCTCATAACATCAAGGTTAATACTTCTATTCTCGGTCGTGGCTGAAATATCAAGAAATACCAGCTCATCCGCACCGGAGCGTGCATACGCTGCGGCTATCTCCACCGGATCACCGGCATCCTTTAAATCAACAAATTTAACTCCTTTAACCACACGACCATTATGGATATCAAGACAGGGTATTATTCTTATCATATTCGGCTGTTCCTCTCCTATTTGTTAAGTCTTCGATTAATAAAACAAAATGTTTTCTAAAACCACATCATATACTGCAATACTATACTGTGCCTGGGTTTCACTATTAATTATGTTCATAGCCTCCTCCTCTGTGAGACTAAAGACAGTATATAATTCGGCAATAATCTGATCTCTGACATAATCCAAATCCGTACTGATTCCCAGAATTGTTGCCAACTCAATATATTTATCATACCTTTGCAGACCTTTAAGCAGAGAATCTAAGGCTTCGGGGAATTTCTTCATATGGTAATAGTTATTATAAGAATTCAACTGCTTATTAACGAACATCACCGTCATTATCTTATCATACAGCTCAATATCCTCATCCTTAAGCTCTATACCATAGACCTCATTATAGGCTTGGGTATATCTTTGTCTGTCAAAGTAATCGTTTGCATTCCTAATGCTCAATGTATAAGAAAAAATGTTTGTAGAAACAAGAAGAAGAACTACCAATACTCCGAAGGATAAGAACACTATCGAGGCTCCTACACGATTGATTCGTCCTTCATCAACCTCATCATCTAAGATCTCTATCTTCTTCTTTTTCTCTTTCTTGGGTTTCTTTTTCTTCTTGGCTTCTTCTTTTTGTGTGTCTTCTAACGGCTCAGCCATCTGCCTGCCTCTGACAGGAATTTCTGCTTCCTCATCCGATTCTGAAGCCTGCTCGTCCTTCCTCTTTGACTTCTTCTTCCGTTTAACCTTTTTTTCTTTGAATTCTGTTTCTTCGTCAACTTCTACATTGGCAAACAGTCTTGTAAATAGGCCGGGCTTCTTTTCCTTCTGTTTAGTATCCTTAACTTCCTCCATAAAATCAGATTCATCAGAAATATATTTAATACCCTGATCGGGATCATTCAAATCGGTGACAGCCTCCAGAGCTTCAGAAAACACCTCTCCGACATCTTCGGGATACTCCTTCTCCACGCCAATGCCGCCCAGCAGGTTGGTAATAGCTTGTATATCATCCTCAATCGGATTATTCGGATCAAATTGATTCAGAAGATCAAGAAGCTCGCTTTCAGGTGAAACCTCTGTCTTGGCTGTATCAGCCATCTGTTCAGTCTCACTCTCAGATAAATCATCTATTTGATTGGGAATATTGACTTGATTGGGTATATCGACATTCTCCTCTTCATCTGCGTCGCTTTCGGATAAATCCAAATGCTTTAATAAATCGTCTAAAATAGGCTCAATATATTCGTCGTCCTGAGCCTCATTATGTACTTCGGTATCATCCATCTGAAGAAATTCACTATCAATATTATGCTCTTCATCAGCCGTTAGGTCGGATTCAACCTGTGCATCCGGTTCCGATTCTTCCTCCCCATACAAAGCCTCATGACTTATTATAATCGGGTCATCCAGTTCATTCATATAATCAAACTCACTGAAATCTTCCAAATCCTCTAAATCAACAGGATAGTCTTCGTGGCTTTCAGGCTGCACCAGAGTTTCGGGAGCTTTACTCTTTTGTTCTCCCTTCTTTTTCTTATTTTTATATATATCACTTGCTGTGGTCGGTTTTTCCTGCACAGAATTAAGCAGATTATCCAGATAAGATTCATTAGCCATTATATCCTTCTTATCTGCACACTCCGTACAAAATTCCATTCCATCAGAAATTGCTTTCTTGCATAACTTACACTTTGCCATAAGTCACCGCCTGTTTTCATACGTATATTTCATGATCTTATGTATACATATTACATCATGTCAATATAATGTCAGGATTTATACTGTTAATAATTTTTCTGAACTCTAAAATTTCTATTTTACTGCCTTCTATGTTGAAGATTGATACGACAGCATCCTTAAAGGAGGTGCTAAGCTTTCTTCCGGGCTTAGTCAAATTGGCTGTGGTGGAGCGATGGATTCCTTCTACACAGTCGACATGAAAACCGATATTCATATCATTAATGCTTGTGACCAAAAGCATTTCATTCTCTTGTTTATCCACATCCTCAAGACCAAGGGCTGACACCAGATTTATTATCGGAATTATAAAATCTCTTGGCATGACCACGCCTTCAATGTGAGGATTGGAATTGGGTATCACTCTCGGCTTTCTGTCATAGGGGAGAATTTCCCTTATATCATGAATATCAACCCCATATAAGTTACCGCCTGCCCGGAATACCAAAATCTCAATTTCTCTTATCTCATCTGCAAGCATTAATTCCTTCTCCATCATATCCCTCCAACCTTATGGTACATTCTGACTTTATTATATTATATATGAGTCAAAAAAACAAATAAAATCATATTATGGAATAATGGGTTACAAAACACTAAAAATATGTTATACTCAATACACGGAATTTTCCGCATACATTATTCTAATTAATGGAGGAATGTTTATGAGAGCTTCAATTGATCGAGACGGATGCATTGGATGTGAGCTTTGTTCACAAACCTGCCCCGAAGTGTTTCGTATGGATGACGAAGGATTAGCAGAGGTATATACAGACCCCATCCCTGTAGAAGTAGAAGATGCTGCTCAGGAAGCAGCCGATAATTGTCCGACAGGTGTAATTACAGTAGAATAATACATATGAATTAATGTATACAACATGAAAAGTGCTACATACCCAATGGTCTGTAGCACTTTTTTCACTCTATTAAGAATAATTATTTTGTCTCTATGATATATTGGTTCAGGATGTTTTCAAGCATTTCCTGTCTGCCTGACTTGTTAGGTGTAACATTATACTTTAATGCATATTCTTCTAATTCCTTAAAGCCAACCTTACCCTCAACAATATCCTTACCGATTCCTTCCCTATAGCTTGCATAACGCTCAGCCTTGAAGTCCTCAAACACCTTGTCCTCCAGTAACTTAGCGGCAACCTTTAGGCCTCTTGCGAATGCGTCCATACCTGCAATATAGGCATAGAATAAATCATCATCTTCAAATGAAGAACGACGTACCTTGGAGTCAAAGTTTAATCCACCCTTACCAAGACCACCGTTCAGTAGGATTTCATACATTGCAAGTGTAGTATCATAAATATTGGTAGGGAACTGATCTGTATCCCATCCAAGATTCGGATCGCCTGTATTAGCATCTACGCTTCCCAGAACACCGTTGATTCTGCTCATGTTAAGCTCATGCTGGAATGTATGCATAGCTAATGTAGCATGGTTTGCTTCGATGTTCATCTTGAAATGATCCTGTAAATTGTACTTTCTAAGGAATGCAAGTACTGTTGCTGTATCAAAGTCATACTGATGTTTTGTAGGCTCCTTCGGCTTAGGCTCGATTAAGAACTGACCTGTGAATCCTATCTCCTTAGCATAATCAACAGCCATCTGAAGTAATCTTGCAAAGTTATCAAGCTCCAGAGCTGTATCTGTATTAAGAAGTGTCTCATAACCTTCACGTCCACCCCAGAATACATAGTTCTCGCCACCCAATTCCTTGGTGATCTCAATAGCCTTCTTAATCTGTGCTGCAGCATATGCAAATACTGTTGCATTACAGGAGGTTCCGGCACCATGTACGAATTTGTCATCGCCAAATGCATTGGTTGTACCCCAGAGACATTTGATTCCGGTACGCTTCATCTCTTCCTTTATAACAGCTACTATTTCATCTAATCTTCTATTGGTCTCAGCTAAATCTCCGGGAACTCTTGGAGCTATATCTGCATCATGGAAACAGAAATACTCAATCTGAAGCTTCTCCATAAACTCGAATGCAGCATATACTCTTTCCTTTGCTTTTTTCATAACATCATCTGTATTGTCCCATTCACGGGCCATGGTTGTACCGCCAAAAGGATCTACGCCCATGTAGGTAAAGGTGTGCCAATAAGACATAGCAAACCTTAAATGCTCTTTCATGGTTTTACCCATAACTACTTCGTCAGGGTTATAATACCTAAATGAAAGATTGTTCTTACTTTGTGGACCTTCATAATTAATCTTTCCGACCTTAAAATATGCCATTATTTATTCCTCCTTGTTTATTTATTATTTAGCCATTATCAGTTTGTGGTAATTGGTAAATAAAATACCTGTTTATATTATAATACCTTACCAAATATTTGACAACTGTTAATTTGTAAATTAATTAAACTAATTCGAATTTTCCAAGAGTCTTCTTACATTCAGAAGCCCCCAACCCTGCTTCTCCCATCTCTCGCCGAGATCCACCGCACTGTTTCTAAGTCTAAGCTTTACCTCTCTGTTGCTGAGATTTGGATATGCAGATAAAAGCAGAGCCATAGCCCCGGATACTACCGGCGTAGCCATGGATGTTCCGCTCTTTATTGTATACAGCATGGGAAAATCAGCCGCCTGGTACCTTGCAGCATTCGATCGTCCCTTACTTACATAACGACTGATATTGCAGGATATAATATTGGATCCCGGGGCTACTATATCGGGTTTTTTAATGCAATAAGGCGTGGGCCCTCTCCCCGAATAATCCTTTGTCTTCGAGCCGAATACCTCTACCGATGCGCTGTCATCTGAGGAACCTACGGTAATAACCTTTCTGCTGATTCCCGGTGTTGATATTGACATAGGGCTGGGACCGTTGTTTCCTGCAGCTACGACCACTATTATACCGCTGTCCCATACCGTATTTACCCCCTGCACTAATAAAGAATTCTCATCCAGAGTATCCTTTGCGGAAGTTCCTACACTTATATTAACCACTCTTATATTATACTTTCTTTTATTATCTATTATCCACTGAAGTCCTGCCAAAACGTCCGATATATTACCGTCCCCTCTGTGATCCAGTACTTTAATAACAATGAAGTTGCAGGCAGGTGCTACACCCATATACTTGCCCTTTGAGGAGTAGCCGTTGCCGCCGATAATGCCTGCCACGTGAGTACCATGACCGTTATCATCATAGGGCTCCTTCCTTCCGTTAACAAAATCCTTAAAGGCGATAACCCTGTTACCGCCCTCTGTAAAATCCTTATGCAGACATATTCCGGTATCGACTATTGCAACCCCTACTCCACTGCCATAATATCCGTTTTTATGTGCCCAGTTACTCTCAATAATCTCATTTACTTTATTCATTTGAGCAGTGATATGAGTATCCATCTCAATATCAATCAGACCATCCATTTCCTTTATCATATCAAGCTTTCTCTTCTCTATTTCTATTACATACGCGTCTATCATGGGTAGTTTATATTTTATATAACCCATTCTCTCCAAAATTTCCCGTCTTTCTTCATAGTTCCTACAATGAACAATTATCTGAACCTTATTATTATCTTCCATATCTACTCCAACCGTTTTTTACTATAATATTCATACTGCTTACCCAATAGTTACAAATTTTACATTATTTGTTCGGAAAAGAGGAAATCTGTCAAGCTATCAATCATATGATACAGTGTAATTAATATTAGGAGGAACTACTATGAGTGATTTAGCAGCAACCCATTGTGACCGTGGTGTAGGTGGAGCTAATGATTGCGGATGGATAATTTTCCTTATCCTCATCTTATGCTGCTGCTGTGGTGGTAACAATTCTGGATTTTTCGGAGGAAGAGACTGTGGTGGTGTAGGCGGAGCTAATGATTGTGGATGGATAATTTTCCTTATCCTCATCTTATGCTGCTGCGGAAACGGATGCGGTTTCGGCTTCTAGGATCTAACTAAGGCGTAATGCATACCAAAAAAGCTGCGTATACGCAGCTTTTTTTGTTACTTTATCGTTTTCTATTTCTTTTTAACCTTTCAACACATTTTCTGTCTATCTCATATATGGTATTTTCTTCAATGATAAGGTCATCGTCTCTTTTGTTATCAAAGCTCTCCTTTTTACCTGAACGGTTTGCGTCTGTGAATTTATTTTTATTGTCGGGAAAATTAAATTGATTATTCATTTAAGCCTCAAAGAATTATTGTCAATTTCAGTATATGATGATTTTTATTAAATGTCATTGAAAGAATCCTCGTTTTCCTATATACTATGAATACATCGAAATACAAAATATGCTAATTATAATACAAATATAATAAATCATTCTGAATAGTAAACGGAGGAAAAAATGTCAGGATCAATATATGGTAAAATGTTTACAATTTCTACATGGGGCGAATCTCACGGCGAGGGCTACGGAGTCGTTATAGACGGTTGCCCCGCAGGGCTTCCCCTGGATGAAGGTCTGATACAGGAATATCTGAAAAGAAGAAAGCCGGGACAGTCCAAATTCTCCACCACAAGAAAGGAAGAGGATAAAGTACGCATACTGTCCGGAGTGTTTGAGGGAAGAACGACCGGGACTCCCATATCTTTAATTGTGTTTAACGAAAATCAACGTTCATCGGACTATTCCGATATTGCTTCATATTACCGTCCCGGACATGCTGACTATACCTATGATGCCAAATACGGATTTAGAGATTACCGTGGGGGAGGACGGTCCTCCGGAAGAGAAACCATAAGCCGGGTAGCCGCCGGTGCAATAGCTTCCTCTATCCTTAAGGAGCTTGGCATATCAGTATATGCTTATACCAAATCAATCGGCCCTGTTACCATAGATTATCAGAACTGCCGCAAGGAATACTCATTAAAAAATCCTTTGTCCATGCCGGATCCCGATGCCGCTATAAAGGCTGAGCAATATATTCTGGAAAAGCATAATGAACAGGATTCCGTAGGAGGTGTCATAGAATGTATTGTATCAGGAATGCCTCCCGGAATAGGAGAACCGGTATTCGACAAGCTGGATGCATCTCTTTCCAGGGCTGTTATGTCCATCGGGGCCGTTAAGGGAGTCGAAATCGGAGACGGATTTCTGGCAGCCACCCACACAGGCTCGGAGAATAATGATCCGTTCGCATATGATAACAATAAAAAGCTGATTAAGTTAACAAACCATGCCGGAGGAATTCTCGGCGGAATTAGCGACGGCTCTGAAATTATTCTAAGAGCTGCCATTAAGCCCACCGCTTCCATAGGAAGACCTCAAAGAACTGCTAATAAGAATAACGAAAATATAGAGATTCAGATAATCGGACGGCATGACCCTATAATCGTACCAAGGGCCGTAGTCGTAGTGGAATCCATGGTGGCAATTACCTTAGTGGATTATCTGTTCCGGGGAATGACCGCCAGATTGGATAGAATAAAAGAGTTTTATAGTAAGTAATGAAATATACGCTTTTAATAAATCAGCTAAGCAAGCCTGACCCTGTGTCCGGCTTGCTTTTTTTGCATATACATAAAATTAAAATAAGGTATTGACAACTGATTTTTTATAAGTATAATGGTAATTGCCTTTTGTTTAGCAACGCTAAACTTGAAGTTTATTATTATTAAGATTTTTCCGTTATAAATTAGCAGATTTGTGAATTTGTGAAGAAATGGAGATAGCTATGAATATCGGTCAAAAGATAAGAGAAATGCGTATACAGAAAAGTCTGACTCAGGAGGAGCTGGCAGATAGAGCGGAGCTATCCAAGGGCTTCATATCTCAGCTGGAGAGGGACCTTACTTCCCCTTCGATTGCCACCCTTATGGATATCCTTCAATGCCTGGGAACTAATTTGGAGGAATTCTTTAGCGGAACCACCTCTGAGCAGGTAGTATTCAAGAAAACCGATTATTTTGAGAAATATGATGCAGAGTTGAAAAATCTGGTTAAATGGATTATTCCCAATGCTCAAAAGAATATGATGGAGCCCATACTTCTTACATTGGATCCGGGCGGTTCTACATATCCCGATAATCCCCATGAAGGAGAAGAATTCGGCTTTGTTATAAGCGGCAGCATTGTGCTTCATATTGGAAATAGATCATTTAAGGCTAAAAAGGGAGAATCTTTTTACTTTACGGCCAATAAACAGCATTATATCACGGCATCAGAAAAAAGCGGTGCCACACTGCTCTGGATATCAACACCACCGAGCTTCTAAATATACGATAAGGGGAAGGTACT
The DNA here is from genome assembly GCA_012523775.1 of Clostridiales bacterium. Lineage (GTDB taxonomy): Bacteria > Bacillota > Clostridia > Lachnospirales > Lachnospiraceae > Mobilitalea. Next base: position 14,503 of record JAAYTK010000024.1, read on the forward strand.
CATGACGGATAATAAATTAATTAATCTTGTAAATATAACCAAATCCTATAATGATAATATTGTGCTGGATGAATTGAACCTATATATCCGCGAAAATGAATTTCTGACACTGTTGGGACCTTCAGGGTGCGGTAAGACTACAACCTTAAGAATAATAGGTGGGTTCGAGAGTCCTGATCACGGTCAGGTAATCTTTGAAGGCAGAGACATAACAAAGATGGCACCTAATGAAAGACAACTTAACACTGTGTTTCAAAAATATGCCCTTTTTAATCATTTGACTATCGCAGAGAATATTGCATTTGGGCTTAAAATCAAGAAAAAGAGCAAAGCCTATATAGATGATAAAATCAAATATGCACTTAAGCTGGTAAATCTGGAAGGATTTGAGAACAGAATGCCCGATTCACTAAGCGGAGGTCAGCAACAAAGAATTGCCATAGCAAGGGCAATCGTAAACGAGCCAAAGGTACTGCTACTCGACGAGCCTCTTGGTGCCTTGGATTTGAAGCTGCGTCAGGATATGCAATACGAGCTTATAAGGCTAAAGAATGAGCTGGGTATAACATTCGTATATGTCACTCATGACCAGGAGGAAGCACTTACGATGTCAGATACTATCGTTGTTATGAATCAGGGCTATATACAGCAGATAGGCACACCGGAGGATATTTATAATGAGCCTCAGAATGCATTCGTCGCTGATTTTATCGGAGAAAGCAATATACTGCCATCTATTATGGTAGAGGATAAGCTTGTGAATATACTGGGAACTAATTTCGCATGTGTCGATACCGGTTTCGGACACAACAAGCCTGTGGATGTCGTAATTCGTCCCGAGGATATTGATTTGGTCAAACCAGAGGACGGTATCATTACGGGCGTGGTTACATCTCTTCTCTTTAAAGGTGTACATTATGAAATGGAGGTTAATGCCCATGGATATGATTGGCTGGTGCACTCCACTGATTTAGTACCTGTAGGCAGCGAAGTAGGAATCTTCGTGGATCCCTTTGATATTCAGATTATGAATAAGCCGGAATCCGAGGATGAAGAGGCCGTGGAATTAGAATTGTAGAGTTCAGTTTGACAGGAGGCTCCCATGAAGATAATTAATGTATTAAATACTAAAGCTCCAAAATCCAACCTACAAAAGAACGGAACGCACAATCTGGGAATTCGTAATTCAAAATGGCTGTCTTTCCCTTATATTCTGTGGATGGCCGGTTTTATTATAATACCTCTCATCGTGATTGTATACTATGGCATGACTACTAATGATAAGCGTATCACGATTGACAATATTGCCTCAATTTTAAACCCTATTAACCTAAGAGCTTTGAGGCTTGCACTGGAGCTGTCTTTGATAAGCACCATAATATGTCTTGTGTTAGCCTACCCATTGGCAATAATATTACGTAAATCCAAGATGAAGAATAACAGCTTCATAGTCATGATTATTATCCTGCCCATGTGGATGAATTTTTTGCTTAGGACAATCGCTTGGCAAAACATATTGGAAAGAACCGGAGTAATTAACGTATTCCTTAAGTTATTGAATCTTCCGTCATTAAATATTATCAACACCCCCGGAGCCATAGTGCTTGGTATGGTGTATAATTTTCTTCCCTTTATGGTACTGCCCATATATAATGTTCTGATAAAAATTGACAAGGATGTAATAAATGCTGCAAGAGATCTCGGTGCCAACGGGATGCAGACCTTTATGAAGATAATTCTGCCCCTAAGCCTGCCCGGAGTAATCAGCGGTATAACAATGGTATTCGTCCCATCCCTTACAACCTTTGTCATCTCCAATATATTGGGAGGAAGCAAAATCGTTCTGATCGGAAATGTTATTGAGCAACAGTTTCGTGTCGGAAACTGGCATACGGGTTCGGGACTATCCCTTGTGCTGATGATTTTTATACTGATTAGCATGGCTATCCTGTCCAAATACGATAAGGAAGGCGAGGGAAGTGGCTTATGGTAAAAAGATTTTTCGAACGATTTTATATTGGTCTTATTTTAGTATTTCTATATGCACCGATTATTATATTGATCGTATTATCCTTTAACAGCTCAAAATCCAGATCCAAATGGGGCGGCTTTACTCTCCATTGGTATAAGGAGCTGTTTAAAAACCAAAGCATAATGAATGCCTTATATACAACTCTTATAATTGCATTCTTATCGGCACTGATAGCGACTATAATCGGTACCGCCGCGGCTATCGCCATAAACAGTATGAAAAAAACACCGCGAACAATCATGATTGCAATTACTAATATTCCGATGCTAAATGCAGATATCGTAACCGGTATCTCCTTGATGCTGTTATTTGTGGCACTACGCTATACACTCGGTTTTACCAGTGTACTGATATCACATATAACATTCAATATTCCCTATGTCATATTAAGCGTTATGCCAAAGCTTAAACAGCTAAACCCACATACCTATGAAGCAGCCTTAGATTTAGGAGCTTCACCGGTATATGCCTTCTTTAGGGTTATATTGCCGGATATTTTTCCGGGTGTATTTACAGGCTTCTTTTTGGCATTCACTATGTCCCTGGATGATTTTGTCATTACGCATTTTACTAAGGGTCCATCAATCAATACCCTTTCAACCAAGATATATACAGAGGTGCGTAAGGGCATTAAGCCTGAAATATATGCATTGTCGACACTGATGTTTATAACTGTTCTACTGCTGTTAATAATCATTAACCGCAGAAGTGCAGACAAGAAAGAGCCTGTCAGGAGACTATAAATCATATCCTGTTCTAATAAACGGGATAATTCCCTAAAAAAATTTTGCCTTTGAAGGAGGAAATGTAATGAAAAAATTACTTGCCATATCCGCCCTGTTAATAGTAATGGTATTATTGGCAGGCTGTTCAGATAACGGTGGAGAAAAGGTATATGTATATAACTGGGGTGAATATCTTGATTATGAAACCTTAGAACTTTTCAAAGAAAGAACAGGCATTACGGTAGTATATGAAGAATTCGTGCAAAACGAGGATATGTACCCAAAGGTTGAATCAGAAGCTGTCATCTATGATGTGGTATGCCCCTCAGATTATATGATACAGAAAATGATTGAGAATGATCTGCTTTATGCCCCTAATTTCGATAATATACCTAATATCAAGTATATAGATGAAACATACCTAAAAAGTTCAGAGGAATTTGATCCCGGCAACAAGTATTCAGTACCTTATTGTTGGGGAACCTTAGGTATCCTATATAACAAGACCATGGTTGATGAACCCATAGATAGCTGGGGTGTCCTCTTTGATGAGAAATATTCCGGCGAAATACTTATGATAGACAGCGTAAGAGATGCTTTTGCCATTGCCCTGAAGTATCTCGGATATGATTTAAATTCCACCAATGAGGCCGAACTTGAGGAGGCCAAGGCACTTCTGAAGAAGCAATATCCATTGGTACAGGCCTATGTTGTCGATGAGGTCCGAGATAAAATGATAGGCGGTGAGGCCGCTATTGGTGTTATATATTCCGGAGAAGCCATCTATACAAGTAGAGAAAATCCTGATTTGGAATATGTTGTACCAAAGGAAGGCTCCAATGTATGGATTGACGGATGGGTTATTCCAAAGAACAGCAAAAACAAAGAGAATGCCGAAGCCTTTATTAACTTTATGTGCGATCCCGAAATTGCACTCATGAATTTTAACTACATCACATATTCCACACCTAACTCGGGTGCTTGGAATCTAATTGAAGATGAAGCGGTTAAAAACAGTCCGGTTGCATTCCCTCCCCAGGATATTCTTGATAGATGTACTGCATACAGATATCTGGGCGAAGAGGTGGAAGCCAACTATATCCAGAAATGGTACGAGGCCAAGGGTGAATAATGATAAAATGGGGGATGTTTTTCAAACATCCCCTTTCTATCTAACCACAATCACTTCTTTATCTATATTATACTCTTAATATCCTTTCCCGATTATTATCTTATTCTTTCAGGAAAACCTATCTTCTTCTGAACCTTGCGTAAGGTTTTATTGGCATAATATGAAGCCTTTTCTGCGTTATTCTTAATGACGGAATCAATATATGCCTTATCCTTTTCCAGTTCATAAAATCTGTCCTGTACAGGCTTAAGCATGGCTGCTACTGATTCTCCGACCGCTATCTTAAACTCGCCGTAACCCTTACCCTCGAATTCCTTCTCTGTCTCTGCTATTGATTTACCCGTAGCTATACCATAGATTTCGATAAGATTACTAATTCCGGGCTTATCACTTGAATGGCGTATTTCATTGTCCGAATCAGTGACTGCTCTCTTAAATTTACGGATAATAGTATCTGAATCATCAAGAAGGAATATGCTTGCATTCAAATTCTCATCGGATTTGGACATCTTCTTTGTCGGTTCCTGAAGACTCATAATTCTGGCACCGGTCTTCTTTATATAAGGCTCCGGAACGGTAAATACATCACCATAAATCGAATTGAATCTCTGAGCAATATCTCTGGTTAGTTCGATATGCTGCTTCTGATCATCTCCCACGGGAACGATATCCGACTGGAATAATAAGATATCTGCCGCCATAAGAACCGGATAGGTAAACAGACCCGCATTGATGTTGTTCTCATTCTTTGAGGCCTTATCCTTATACTGGGTCATACGACTCAATTCACCCATATAGGCATAACAATTTAAAATCCAGCTTAGCTCTGCATGAGCAGGCACATGGGACTGATAATAAATGCAGTTCTTTTCAGGATTGAGACCGGCTGCAATATATAGCGTAAGTAGCGCCCTTGCCTTTCTTCTAAGCTCAGCAGGCTCCTGTCTCACAGTTATGGAATGCATATCGACCACACAATAAAAGCTTTCATACTCATCCTCAAGCTCAATCCAATTCTTCAATGCTCCCAGGTAATTTCCCAAGTGCAGAGTACCCGTAGCCTGCATACCCGAGAATAATGATTTCTTACCGTTTAACATTCAATCACTTCCATTTCGATTATTTTTCTAATAATTTCAATAGCTCCGGGGGTGAATCAATGACATAATCAAATTCGTCAACCTGACCGAAGCCGTATCGTGCGTATATAAATGGAACACCGGCCTCCTTAGACGCCTTGGCATCTCCTGCCGTATCCCCAATATATATTGGCCTTAGCAAATTATTCCTTTTAACCACCATCTTAATGTTATCTGCCTTAGGTTTACCGGACCTGCCGGGATATTCATAATCCGTAAAATACTCCTCAAGATGTGGATGTATCTTAAAGAGGCATTGAATATAACCCTCCTGACAGTTACTAACTATAAAAAGTTTATATTTTTTATGAAGCTCTTTTATGGTTTGCTCCATCCCAGGATATAAATCCACACCATGCTCGGCAAGATATTCATTCTCATACTCACAGCATTTATGGATAATCTCAATGGCTTTCTTAGGAGGAACACTTTTGAACAGATTTACTCCGATATCGTCCAGAAGCCGCCCAAATAACCCCTTTAGCTTTTCTGCAGTAACCTCATCGGTAACCTCAGGATATTTATCTCTGAGTATCTCATTAAAAGCTACTGCCACCTTTTCCGTCGAATCCCATAAGGTACCATCCAAGTCAAAAATTATGCCATCATACATATAATCTTACCTTGCCTTTCTATTATGTAAAACTCTTAATGTATATTAATGTAACCTGTCTATAGTATTATTTACTCTACTCATCATATAATGCCGAAAAATAATCATAATGTCAACCCTACTTTGAATTATTCGATATATAATACCTTTAACTTCGTTTGCATTAATGACCTCTCCGTGAATATACTATAATGAATACATACAATAGGAGAAGCCATGGCAGAGGATGGTTTACTGCATACGACTGAGCTATTAAGAACGGCTCTACCATATGTGGATGTAAAATCCAGATTAACCCTGGAATTGCTCGTCAAGCTTTACGAGCTAATACTTTGTATACGCAATTATACTACCCGAAATATATCATCCTGTAGCTATCAAAATGAAAAGATTGACATGGAGACCCTGTTGAATAACATCAGACCAAAGTGCAATGAAAAAGAGAGAAGCTTTGTCGATCGGATGTTAAATATATTCCAGGCTAAAAGGATGTTCGAAATGTATAATACATATATGGAAGCCATGAATGCCATGGAGGGCTTTGAGGGCTTTGGCGGAAATAATAACGGCAATGATTCCGATGAAAATACAGATAACATAAAGGACTACGACTTTTCTTCAATTTTTGGTGATAACCCCAATTCGGATGACATATATGATATAGCCACGAAAAATAATGATTTTTCTGGTGAATCCGTCGATGATAATACGTCAGATTACGATAACAACAGTATGTTTGAAGAACTGAAGGCCATGATACCGCCTGACCAAATGGAAACATTTGAAAACCTAAGAATGCTTTTTGGTTCGATGTCATATGATGATAGTAACAAACCGGATGAAAACAAGGAGAAATAATATGGCTGATTCCTCTTATAATGATAATCCCAAAATGAAAAATATTGACCCTCGTAAACTTGCCATACTTATAGAATTAATGAAGGAAGCTAAGGGAAAACCTATGGATAAATTACTTCCGCTAATAATAAGTACCAATAAAAAGCTTCAGGAGCAGCAGCTAAGTTTTACCAAGGATGAGAGCGAATTAATGATAGAAATACTGACTAAGAATATGTCTGCGAAGGAGAAGGTCCAATTTGAGATGTTAAGAAAATTTATGGAAACAAGAAGGCAATAATTTAAGAAAGAGTTTCGCGAGCGAAACTCTTTTGATTTCTATATCGTATCTGCTTTGACCTCTTTCTCCAGCTTAACCTCACGATACATCCTTATATATTCTCTAGCGTATAGGGCAAATGACAAGGCCAGAAAGACACCACAAATCAATAAAAGTACATTTACTATCGACTGGTTTAATGTTGGTACTGCAACAAGCACCAGCATAACCGCGTAGAAAACCATCGTCGAGACCTTACCAAACCATTTTGAACCATCCAACCTCTTTCCCTTTTTCAGCATTGCCAGACCTGCCACAAGCATAAACAACTGCATTACAACAAAAAGAACTAATAGCAGGAACATATACTTAATCTTAACAATAAGCACAAATAAAAGAGCTGCTTGGGTCAGTTTATCTGCCAAAGGATCGATAAGCTTACCAAACTCTGTTACCATATCAAATGTCCTTGCTATAAATCCATCTAAGAAATCTGTAAGACCTGAGGCGAGAACAATAGCTGCCGCACGTATATACTCGCTAGGCTCTTCAGCCTTGATGTATTGTACTACAAATAATGGTATCAGTAAGAATCGGATATAGCATAGAATATTCGGTATACTCCATAGATCTCTTTTAGAAAACTTCGCCAACACTTTCATATTAGTTCCTCTCTATTAAAGTTTATGCAAATGCAACTAGAAATTAAATCAGAATCAATCTATATGTAATGTATATGAATAACAAAGATATTTATATCACTTATACGTGGATTGTACCATATTTTTGTTTATTATTAAAGATATTTTTTGAAAACCCTCTCATTTAATTATTCCCGAATTATTTTTTCTATAACAACAGGAAAACGAGAGGGTTTTCATATTTATAGCTTATCTTACCACAATATTTACTATTTTGCCGGGAACGTATATTTCCTTTATAATGTTACCCGTAAGCTTATCGGCATATACCTCCTTAGCCGTAGAAACCACGTCCTCCTTAGGAGCATCTGCATCTATCATTATGGTACCCCTGGTTTTTCCGTTAATCTGGACTGCAATTTCTATCTTGTCATCCTTCATTTTCTCCTTATCGTAGGTAGGCCAGGTGTTTTCAAATACCGAGCCTGTATGACCCAATTGCGACCACAGCTCTTCACTTACATGAGGTGCAAAAGGTGCCATAAGGATTACCGCAGTCTCCAAGGTCTCTTTATCAATTCCTCCGGATTTTTTAGATATGTCTATCATTTTGTTGTTGTATTCCATAAAGCCACTCACAACCGTATTCAGACTAAAGCTTTCCACCCTTGTGGTTATATCATGGACGAATCGGTTACGAAGCTTTATCATCTCCTCTGAGGCTTTAACCGTCTTATCCTTATTCTCCATTACCAATTTGAAGAAGCGGTTAATGAACCGATATACTCCGTCTATTCCTCTGTCATCCCATTCTGAATCCAGCTCAGGGGGACCTACGAATAATTCATACATTCTTAAGGAGTCACAGCCATAATCCTTAATTAAATCATCCGGTGAAACAACATTTCCTTTGGATTTACTCATCTTGGCTCCGTCCTTACCAATCATACCCTGATTAAAGAGTCTGATAAAAGGTTCGTCAAAATCGATCACCCCGATGTCCTTCAGAAACTTGGTGTAAAATCTGGAGTACAAAAGATGAAGCACGGCATGCTCAATTCCACCGATATACATATCCACAGGCAGATATTTTTTTGCCTTTTCTTTGCTGATAAGCTCCTTATCATTCTTGTTATCTACATAACGAAGGAAATACCATGAAGAACCTGCCCATTGTGGCATGGTATTGGTTTCTCTCTTAGCAGGCTTACCACATGTAGGGCAGCTGGTATTAACCCATTCATGTATATTGGCAAGAGGAGACTCACCTGTACCTGTAGGTTCATATTTTTCTACATCAGGCAGTAATAAGGGTAATTCCTCCTCTGGAATAGGAACCGCACCACAATGCTCACAGTGAACAATGGGAATAGGTTCTCCCCAATACCTTTGACGTGAGAATATCCAGTCGCGAAGCTTATAGTTTACCGTCTTCTTTCCTATGCCCTGCTTCTCTAATAAATCGGGAATCTCATCCTTAGCTGTCTCTGAATCCATTCCATTCCAATCGCCTGAATTAATCATGATTCCCGGCAGTGTATATGCCTCGGTTAATTCTTCCTCTTTGCCGTCCTTGGATATTACCTGGACAATCGGTATGCCGAACTTGGTGGCAAACTCAAAGTCTCTTTCATCGTGGGCAGGTACACACATTATGGCTCCCGTACCGTAATCAGCCAGTACATAGTCTGACAGCCAAATTGGAATCGGTTTATTGGTAACCGGATTTATGGCATAGCTTCCCGTAAATACACCCGTCTTATCCTTATCCTGAAGACGGTCTACGGAGGATTTCATAGAAGCCTTATAAATATATTCTTCAACAGCCTTCTTCTGTTCAGGAACGGCCAGCTTTGAAGCGAGCTCATGCTCCGGAGCAAGTACCATAAATGTAGCACCATATAAGGTATCGGGTCTTGTGGTATATACACGGATGGATTCGTCGCTTCCTTCAACCGCAAAGTCCACCTCGGCACCGTAACTCTTACCTATCCAATCGGACTGCATTTTCTTAACCTTCTCAGGCCAATCAAGCTTATCCAAATCCTCTAATAAGCGATCTGCATAATGGGTAATCCTTAACATCCACTGCTTTAGATTCTTCTTAGTCACAGAGGCACCACAGCGTTCACATCCGCCGTTTACAACCTCCTCGTTTGCCAGACCCGTCTTACAGGAAGGACACCAGTTTATGGGCATTTCCTTCTCATATGCCAGACCTGCCTTGAACATTTTTACGAATATCAATTGTGTCCATTTATAAAAGCTTGGATCTGTAGTACTAAGCTCCATATCCCAATCATAAATTGCCGAAATATCTTTAATCTGCTTCTTGAATTTAGCTATATTCTCATCCGTGGCTTTACTCGGATGAATACCCTTCTGGATTGCATAATTTTCAGCAGGAAGACCAAAGGCATCCCAGCCCATCGGATGGATGACATGATATCCATTAAGCAACTTATATCTGCTCCATACATCACTTATTACATAACATCTCCAGTGTCCGACGTGAAGCCCGCTACCGGATGGATATGGGAACATATCCAGACAGTAATATTTAGGCCTCTTACCGTCGTTTACATTGACCGGATGCTCCTCCCAGTACTTTCTCCATTTCTTTTCGATTTCCTTATGATTATAAGGTGTTGACATAATTTCTCCTCCTTAATTAATATCCATTCGTATAATAAAATAATAACAAAAAACCTTTCATCAACATAAGAGACGAAAGGCTAATCCGTGGTACCACTCTAATTCGTAATCTTCAGGACTTAAGCCCTTAATAATTACGCACTTGATTTCGATAACGGGAATACCGTCCCGACCTACTTATGTTCAACCGGGAAGCTCAAAGGCGAGTTGGGAGACTGTTGCTGCTGCCTCTCACCAAACGGCAGCTCTCTGAAAGCACATATTCTCTTAATACTCCTTATCATAGCTTATATACTATAATATTTTATTATATAGAACACTCTGTTTTCTTTGATATTTATTATACTAATATAACATGACTTTGTTATTTGTCAAGTTTTGATTTATGTATTCTTGTTGCTTATGTTTGTACTTACCATTCCACTTTCAACGGCATATGCAATTACCTGGGCTTTATTATCCAAATGAAGAATATCAACTATTCTTCCCATATGATATTTAACAGTACGCTCACTTAAACCGAGAATTTCTCCGACCTTTTTATATGTTTTGCCTGACGCTATTAAAGCGAGTAATTCCAGCTGTCTGCTGTTTAATTTCTCGTTTTCTGTATTCGCATCGTCTCTTATAGTGCCTTTTTCCGTATTATCCTGCTTCTTATTAAATTCTGATAGTATTTTGGCCGCCAAAACTGGAGACAGAGGTATCTCACCATCTTCTACCTGCTTTATTTTATTTATCAGCTCTTTACCGTCAGTGTTTTTTACAAGGTATCCGCTGGCTCCAAGCTTTATTGCTTCAAATATATCTTCGTGATCGTCTGAGGTGGTTAGCATAATCACCTTTATATCAGGCATCTCCGCCTTAATTATTTTTAAGGCGTCTATACCATCCATATCAGGCATCATAATATCCATAAGTATTATGTCAGGCATTAGAATCCTTGCCTTTGTAATGGCTTCTCTTCCGTTTCTTGCTTTACCGACAATATTTACTTTGTACGCCTCAAGAAGATACTGAAGTCCTTCTAAGAATAATTTATGATCATCAACTATCATAACCTTGGATTTCACTTATATCCATCCCCCTCTCAAGCGGTACCCGAAGTCTTATTCGACTCCCCTTTCCCGGCTTTGAATCAATATCCAATATACCTCCCATTTCAGACACACGCTCATGCATGATCTTTAGTCCAAAGCTTTGCCTTGCTTTATCCTTCATGTGCTTATTTTCGAATCCCTTTCCGTCATCGCTTATTATTACCGTAAGATTATTCTCCTCGATATCACAGGTCAAAAATAGATTTTCTGCTTCAGCATGCTTTCTGACATTATTCAAAGCTTCCTTTATAATATTTAAAATATGTATGCGAACATTTGGTGATATTACTGCATCACGAAACTCAGGTGTTATTTTTCTATTAACATTAATTGCTGTCTGTAATTCATAATTAGTAATTTCTTTATTTAGGGCTGCTATAAAATCTATTTCTATAAGTTCAGAATTTCGCACATCACGAATATATTCTCTTATCTGTTGATGTGATTTCTGAGCAACCTCAACCAATTTATCCAGCTTATCGGAATATACTCCGATACCTGCATCTCTAAGCTCTTTCTGTACTGCCTGTGCCTGTAAATTGATATAGCCTAAAACCTGTCCGAGATTATCGTGAAGGTCACGTACCATTCTAAGCCTTTCGTCTCTTACTGCCTGCTTCCACTGTCTGTCATAAAATTCTTTTTCAATTAACTTCTTTTCCGTAATATCATATACAACAACAATTCTGCCTATCTCATTTCCATTGGAATCCTTTAGAACCGATAATAACGCTTCATATATCTCATGTCTGTCAGGCTTAACAATGCTGAATTCTGTTCGGGATATTGATTCATTATAAAATAAATCAAGCAGCTCAGGGATATGATTGCAGACATCCTGAATATACCTTGATGTAATTTGCTCGATGGGGAGTCCTATGATGTTAATAAGTACCGGATTAATATCCAGTATTCTGTCCTGTAAATCCAATACCATAACACCGACTTCCATGTTTTCTATCACTGTTGCACGGGCTAAAGGAACCAAATCAAACATTCTGTATCTTAAAATACTCCATGCAATAATTATCCCGGCAGGCCCGAAAAATACCGGCGTAATGTCATACCCCTTAATCGGACTCAGTCCGGTTATATACAGTAAATTCGGTATAACGATTAAGCTGACACCAATTAAGAGTGCTATTGCCTGTTTTCTGTAAATTGCTTTTCTCTTAATTACCGTTGTCAATAAAATCCAAATTGCACTTAGATTCAACACATGGGAATGTAGTGCATGGATATAAAAGAAAGGCCCATACTGCTTCTTAATAACAGGAAAGGCTCCGCTATAATCCATTTGGAAGCCATATCTCACCAACCCGTGATATTTATCAGTCCATATAAGCATTATGGTTACAGTGGGAATAATAAACAGCCATATTAATTTTTTTATATTAAGCCCTTTCTCATAATCGGTAAATTCAAGACAGAGAATGAACATAACTACCGGGGAAAAGCAATAGGCAATATACTGAACATTGGCCCAGAACAGCTTCACATCTAATACAGTAGCCGACATTTCCATGGCATTGGGAATAGACCACAATGTTACAATAAACATGGATATGGCAAAGCTTATTGCACCCTTTGAGCGTCTGCACCTAACAAGTGCATAAATGCCTAAGAATATAGTCATAAGCCCTGATATAATAAGAAGCCAAATATATGATATAAATCTGTATGGCAATACTATTCCCCTCCCCACCACTATTAATTAATTATAACACAGCATATATTAATGGAAAATAATCTTTTGGCAAAAAGTACACTTTGCTAAAAATATCATAAAAACCATGAACTCTAATATATTGTTACATAAGCTTTTGAAGGTGTAAGGAGAGATTCATAAATGGGTTTTCTTTCTGAATTAATATATGATTATGGATTAATCGCCATGTTTCTGATAATAATGTTGGAATACGCCTGTTTTCCTGTTTCCAGCGAAATCATTCTGCCGCTTTCCGGAGCGGTTGCATCATTAAGTAATATTCATTTTCTCGTGATATTGCCCTTAAGTGTTATTGCGGGACTAATCGGAACAGGCATCTGTTATACTGTTGGTTGGTTTGGAGGGGGCGCCATCATAAATGCCATAAAAAAAAGATTCCCTAAGACAGAGAAATCACTCGATTCCTCTTATGAAAAATTTCATGAGAACGGTGCTTCTGCCGTATGTATCGGGCGTGTTATCCCCCTTGTCCGTACATATATTGCTCTGGTGGCAGGGGCGGCTAAATTAAAGCCCTCTGCGTATTTTTCAGCCTCATTATTAGGAATTACCATCTGGAACACCCTACTAATCGGCCTAGGTTATTCTTTACGGGAGAATTACGGTAAGGTGGCTGAGTATTACAGTAGGTATAAACACAATCTTATTCCCATATTAATAGTTGCTCTGGTCTTCACAGTAATTCATAGAATATATAAAAAAAGAAAGAAAAATAATAATTAAGAACTCCCTGATAAAACTGATTTATTCTTCCATTTACCCGATAATACCCTTATACCACCGAATGATCCTGCAACTACCCAGGTTAAAGCAGATGCCCAGAATATACCGTGGAATCCGATAATACGGGACAGGTGTATGGATACTGCCACCCGGACTACTACCTCTATAAGCCCCATTATCATAGGGATTTTTATATCGCCGGCACCACTGAGAAAGTTTCTTGTAATAAATATCAGACCTAAAAAGCTATAAAAAAGACTGTTAATCCTTATCCCTTCAACCCCATATCTTACCACATCAATATCTTCTTTTTTTGTGAATAATCTCATAATATACTGTCCGCCAAAATACATAACAGGAAGCATAATCAGGCTGAATATCAAAATAATAATGACTGAGGACCTCATACCCTTCTTGACTCTCTCTATTTTCCCCGCACCAATATTCTGTCCTGTAAAGGAAGCCACGGCTGCTCCTAAAGACATGGATGGTTGCATGACCAACTGCTCTATCCTGTTTACTACAGTATAGGCTGCCATTATAGTGGCCTGAAAGCCGTTAATAACAAATTGTAAGACCATCATAGAGATGGATATAAAGGAATTTTGCAAAGCTACCGGTATTCCCAATCGGATACATTTTGAGAGAATCTCTCTGTCAGGCTTAAAATCCTTTAGCGGAATCCGAAGCAGATCAACCTTGCGATAGGCATAGATTATACATCCTATACCTGACATAAACTGAGCTATTATAGTAGCAATAGCCACACCGGGAACTCCCCAGTTAAATACGATTACAAACAGAAGATCCAATACCACATTTATAATACTTGCTATAATAAGAAATATTAGCGGAGTAATAGAGTCTCCAAGGGCACGTAGAATCGCCGCAATACCGTTATAGGCAGACAATCCCAAAACTCCTAAGAAAATAATCTTCATATAGCTTTCCGATTGACCGATAATCTCGACTGGTGTTCCCAAAAGCTCCAATATGGGACGACACAAAAAATATCCGGCTATTCCTATGATAACGGAGGCTATCAGTAACATATATGCTGCTGTGGCAATACTCTTTTTAACCTTAATATAATCTTCTGCTCCAAAGTACTGTGATATTACTATAGAAATACCCGCTGACAGGCCAAAGGCTAATCCAAAAACAAGAAATATTGATGAACCTGTTGCACCGACTGCCGCTAAGGCATCCTTACTGACAAACTTCCCAACCACTATGGAATCCACCATATTATAGAACTGTTGAAATATATTACCTATTAACATGGGTCCTGAAAATTTGAGTATCAGTTTAACAGGACTTCCTTCTGTCATATCACGAGTTAAAGTTCTTGACATATCACACCTCTATACTTTCTTAACTTATTTACATACAAGGATATTACATTCATAAATCTTTTCTATATTATAACTCAAATCCCTATGATGTAAATGTATTTAATCATACGGATAATGTCGTTATACTATCGCTTTTCTTACATAATCCCCTTATTTATTCATATAATTAAAAGAAGATTGCGCACAACCCTTAAACATAAAAGGAGGAAAATGATGCACTGGCACAGCATATCCATAGAGGATACCATAAGAGAAATGAAGACTGATATAAGACACGGTCTTACCCTAGAGGAAGTCCATGAAAGACAAAGACTATATGGTAAAAATATAATAACCGCTAAGAAGGGTAAGAATATTATTCAGAAATTCATCGCTCAGTTTGCCGACTTTATGATTATTATTCTGATATGCGCGGCAGTAATATCTTTAATCGTATCATACATGGAGGGAAATCCTAATTTCATAGACCCGATAATTATCATGATGATAATTATTCTAAATGCATTTCTTGGAGTAATTCAGGAGACAAAGGCAGAAAAAGCTTTGGAAGCCTTAAAGAAAATGTCTGCTCCGTCAGCCCATGTACTACGGGAGAACAAGGTAACCGAGATTCCCTCATCGGATTTGGTTCCCGGTGATATCGTAATATTGGAAACAGGAAGCTTCGTACCGGCTGACTGCAGACTGATACATGCCATAAATCTAAGAGTAGAAGAAGCCTCGTTAACCGGTGAATCCCATCCTGTCGAGAAAAATGCTAATCTTCGCCTCCTTCCTGATACCAATTTGGCTGACAGACTGAATATGGTAATGGCTACAAGCACGGTGCTTTATGGCAGAGGTGTTGGAATAGTCATTGCCACAGGAATGGATACTCAGGTAGGCCATATCGCCAAAATGATTATGGATGATAATACCCCGGATACTCCCCTGCAAAAGAGACTTGCCAGGACCGGAAAGGTTCTGGGATTGGCTGCTCTGATTATCTGTGGACTGGTATTTATAATAGGAGTATATAAAAACCTTCCAACCTTTGATATGTTCATGACTTCAGTAAGCCTGGCTGTTGCAGCAATACCGGAGGGACTACCTGCCATTGTAACAATAATGCTTTCATTAGGCGTTCAGAGAATGGCTAAAAAGAATGCGGTAATCAGAAAACTTCCCGCAGTTGAAACCTTAGGAAGCGCCACTGTAATTTGCTCGGATAAAACAGGGACCCTGACTCAGAATGTTATGACGGTCACAGAAATATCCTCTGTGAAAAAAAAGGAAAAACTAAAAAGTGATTTTGGTTTCTATATATTATCCCATGCCGCTTTATGTAGTGACGCTTTAATCCAATTGGAGGATAATAAGCCCGTTCTGAGTGGTGAGCCTACGGAAAAGGCATTGGTGCTGGCAGCCTATAATACAGGTGCATTTAAGCCTGACCTCGATTCAGATTATAAAAGAGTATATGAAATACCCTTTGATTCAGAAAGAAAGCTAATGACTACTGTTCACAAATCTCCCGACAAATCCTCCTACCGTAGTGTTACAAAGGGTGCTTATGATGTATTGATAGAGCGCTGCTCACACATCTATATAGACGGAAAGCAACAACCTATGACTATCCGTGACAAGAATAAAATCAATGCCATAAATTCAGATATGACAAGTCGGGCTCTTCGGGTTATCGGTGTTGCATATAAGAACATCTCAGAATTTAGTACATATAACAAGGTAAAGCTGGAGAGGGATTTAACCTTTATAGGCCTTATCGGTATGATTGACCCTCCCCGCAATGAGGTCAAGAATGCCGTCAGACTATGCCGACAAGCAGGAATAAAACCTGTTATGATAACAGGTGATCATATATTAACCGCAAAAGCCATAGCAAAGGAACTGGGCATTCTAACATCACGGTCCGAGGCTATAACCGGTGAGGAATTGTCAAAATTGTCTACGGAAAGGCTTAATGATACAATAGGACGATTTAGCGTCTTTGCCAGAGTATCCCCAGAGCATAAGGTTAGAATCGTAAAGGCTTATCAAAATAAAGGTGAGGTTGTGGCTATGACCGGGGACGGAGTAAATGACGCACCCGCCCTTAAGGCTGCCGATATCGGTTGTTCTATGGGGATTACCGGAACAGATGTCGCAAAGAATGCCTCAGATATGATACTTACGGATGATAATTTTGCCACCATTGTTTCTGCGGTACAGGAAGGACGTGGTATATATGAAAATATACGAAAAGCAGTCCATTTCCTCCTTTCCAGCAATATAGGTGAGATACTGACCATATTCGTAGCAATAATTATGGGTCTGCCGACTCCGCTGGTGGCCGTTCAGCTGCTTTGGGTAAATCTTGTAACGGATTCTCTTCCCGCCATATCCCTGGGAGTGGAACCGGCATCGAAGGATATAATGAGGCGAAAACCCATATCACCTAAGAAGGGTATGTTTGCCGACGGACTCGCTTTGCAGATTATTATCGAGGGTATTCTAATCGGCTCCTTGGCTCTGTGTGCCTTTGTTATCGGAAACAAGTATTATGATGCAACCGATATCCCTTGGGTGGGAAGGACTATGTCCTTCTCGGTTTTAAGCCTGTCACAACTGTTCCATTCATTTAATATGAGAAGCCGCCTATCCTTATCGGAAATCGGTATTTTATCGAACAACAAGTTGGTAATATCATTTATTATATGCTCAATATTACAGATAACCGTAATATCCATAGCCCCACTGGCAAGGGTATTTCAGGTGGTTCCTCTGAATGTGCGACAATGGGCTATTGTATTATTGTTATCCATTACCCCCATTATAGTTGTTGAACTGCAAAAGAAAATAAATAATAAAAAGCATACTTGAATTTTTTCTCTTTTCATTATATATTAAAATTGTCGGCATAATTGTTATAATTTGGGTGTTGGATTAATGTGAACGAGGTGTAAGTATGACATCAGAATCAAAATATGATTTATCCCCTCTCAAACCATATGATGAAACCATGTGGGAGAACTTCACTTTATATGATAACATGCCTTATGTATGGGATACTGATTACGAAAGGCGTCTTACACTGGAAAGCGGTAATGTGATTAAAGGTTATCGCTGCAAGATAAAAGAACCTTATGAGATAAAGCATTAATATGTTAAACGATAATGGACTACATATTAAGGACTAAAAAAACATCAGGAGTATAACCTCCTGATGTTTTATTAAAGCAGTCTTTATCGTTTATCCGTTTACTTTGAATGCGTTCTTACCCGGATATACCGCATTGCTACCAAGCTCCTGCTCTATACGAAGAAGCTGATTATATTTTGCAACACGGTCGGTTCTTGAAGGTGCACCTGTCTTAATCTGTCCTGCATTGGTAGCAACAGCTATATCTGCCAGGGTAACATCCTCTGTCTCTCCTGAACGGTGTGATACAACCGCTGTCCATTTATTATTCTTAGCCATTTCTATGGAATCCAATGTCTCGGTTAACGTACCTATCTGATTGACCTTGATTAGAACGGCATTTGATATGTCTCCTTCGACACCCTTACGGATTCTGTCTGTGTTGGTAACAAATAAATCATCACCCACCAGTTGAACCTTGTTGCCGATACGGTCGGTCAGCTTCTTCCAACCATCCCAATCCTCTTCGCTCAGGCCATCCTCTAAAGAAATTACCGGATACCTATTGCAAATATCATCCCAGAAATCAACCATTTGATCAACAGTCTTGTACTCACCTGATTTCCAGAACAGATACTCGCCTTCTCTTCCTGCCTTCTTAGCCTCCTCATACATCTCAGTAGCCGCTGCGTCTATGGCAATGTAGAAATCTTCTCCCGGACGATATCCTGCGGTCTCGATTGCTTTAACTATATAATCGAGTGCCTCTGTGTCGCTATTAAACTTTGGAGCAAATCCTCCTTCGTCACCGACTGCAGTCACATATCCGTCATTTTTAAGAAGCTTCTTTAAAATATGGAAAACCGTGGTGCTTTGTTCCAATGCCTCACTGAATGATTTTGCGCCCACAGGCATAATCATAAATTCCTGAATATTTAGACTCGAGTCAGCATGCTTACCTCCATTAATAATGTTCATCATGGGAACAGGAAGTGTCTTGGCATTCACGCCGCCAATATAGCGATATAACGGAATATTAAGAGAATTAGCCACTGCCTTTGCCGCTGCCAAGGATACTCCGAGTATGGCATTGGCACCAAGCTTTCCTTTGTTGGCCGTACCGTCAAGCTTAATCATCGCCGCGTCCAGCTCTGTTTGATTACTGGCATCCATACCCTTAAGAGCCGATGCAATCACTGTGTTTATATTTTCCACGGCCTTCTTAACACCGTTGCCAAGATATCTGTTCTTATCCCCGTCTCTAAGCTCAACCGCCTCAAATGCTCCTGTCGATGCTCCTGAAGGAACAGCCGCTCTACCCATACTGCCGTCTGCCAGTATTACCTCCGCCTCTACTGTAGGATTTCCTCTGGAATCCAGTATCTCACGTCCGATTATCTTTTCAATTATAAAATTCTTCATATGCTTAATCCATCCTTTCATAATATATACTTTAAATATGTTTTATCTTTTCTATTATCTACTAAATCATGCAAGCTATACCTCTTTATAATACCTTAGTCAAAAATAATATATGTGATTTATGTCACAGATCCTATATGTCACAGTTCCCATTAAGAAATGGATATTCTAATTGTACCTAAAATTTTATCCCTGAGCAAGATAATTCCGCTTAAAACAATGAATTTTATAGAAAATAATGGATTGCTATGAATAATAAATATTGATATACTATTTTTAATATTGACTGTAAAGAAAGGAATAATTATATGAGTAAAACCTTTGATACTTTAAAGCCCTATCTTGATAAGGCTATGGCATTTGCAACAGCAAGGAATTTATTCGAATGGGATGACCAGACTATTGCCCCTTATGAGGCGGCTGAGTATACCTCCAAGGTCGTCGGTATTCTATCTGATGAGTATATGAAATGTCTGATTAATGATGATGTAAGAAAACTCATTAAGAAGCTTAAGGAGGACAAGGAACAGGAAGAGCTGACCGATAAGGAGAAGGCTATTATAAAGGAGCTTTGCAAGACCTATGAGCAGTTGGAGAGCATTCCTCCGGAGGAGTACAGGGCTTTTAACGAGCTGACACTGGTTGCTAACAGAGCATGGACAAAGGCTAAGAAGGATAAAGATTATGAGCACTTTGCCCCTTATCTGAAGAAAATCATTGAATACAAGAAGAAATTTGCCGGATATCGGGTTAAGAAAGGACAGGAGCTATACGAAGTTCTTCTGGGTGATTTTGAGGAATGCTTTGGTATTAAGGACCTGGATATATTCTTTGATAAAATAAAAAAGGAGATTGTTCCGTTATTAAAGCAGGTAGCAAATAAATCAGATACAATTGATAAAAACTATAATTTCCTTAAATATGATTTGGATAAACAAAGAGAATTTAACAGATTCCTTTGTGGATATTTAGGTTTTGATTTTAATAGGGGTGTTATAGCAGAAAGCGCTCATCCATTTACCTTGAATCTTCATAATCATGATGTTCGTATCACAAATAAATATATTGAGAATAATCTGGAAAGTGCTATGTTCTCGGTAATTCATGAAACAGGCCATGCCCTTTACGAAATGAATATTGATGATTCCCTTACACAGACCCCGGTCGGTACCGGAGCATCCATGGGAATGCATGAATCACAATCGAGATTATATGAGAACATTATAGGTCGTAGTAAGGCTTTCTGGATACCTCTTTATGATAAATTAGTGGAGACCTATCCGGAGAATTTAAAAAATATATCTCTTGATGACTTTATAAGAGGAGTCAATAAGGCTGAACCCGGTCTGATTAGAACTGAGGCGGATGAGCTGTCATATCCACTTCATATTATAATTCGATATGAAATAGAAAAGATGATTTTTTCCGGCGAAGCTGATATAGATAAACTGCCTGAGCTATGGAACAGTAAATGCCAGGAGTATTTAGGTATAACTCCTGAGAATGATGCCGAGGGAATCCTTCAGGATATCCATTGGTCCTTTGGTGAGTTTGGATATTTCCCTTCCTATGCCATAGGCTCTGCCGTAGCCTCACAGATATATGCAAAGATTGTGGAGGTAATGCCTGTGGAGGATTATCTAAAGGAAGGAAACCTAACTCCTATTCGTGAGTTCTTAAGAGATTCGATTCACAAATACGGGGCGACAAAGAACACAAATCAGATTCTAATGGATATTACACAGGAGGAATTCAATGCAGATTATTACGTTAATTATCTTAAGGATAAGTACGAAAAACTATATAATCTGTAAGAACTAATTCAATTAAACATACTTTTATGTATATTTATGCTATTATTTTTGTGTTATTTGCATATTTATAAATATTTTGCTTGCAATATCTCTGATATTAGGTTAATATAGCTTATATTTACTACAGTTGAAAGGAGTGTAATTATGAAGCTTTGGGGCGGTCGCTTTACAAAGGAAACTAATCAACTGGTTCATAATTTCAATGCCTCCATAGCCTTTGACCAAAGGTTTTATCGTCAGGATATTCAAGGCAGTATTGCCCATACTGAAATGCTGGAAAAGCAAGGTATAATATCTAAGGATGAAAGAGACCTTATTATCAAGGGGCTTTCCGATATTTTGGAGGATATTGAAAAAGGACATCTTACAATATCGGAGGAATACGAAGATATCCACAGCTTCGTTGAATCACAGCTCATTGACAAAATCGGAGAAGCAGGCAAGAAACTACATACCGGACGTAGCCGAAACGATCAGGTTGCCTTGGACATGAAGCTTTATATAAGAGAAGAAATCAATGAACTCGACCTGCTTTTAAAAAACCTGCTAAAGACAATTCATAATATAATGAAAGAGAATATAGAGACCTTTATGCCGGGATTTACACACCTTCAGAAGGCTCAGCCTGTAACACTCTCCCACCATATGGGAGCATATTTTGAAATGTTCAAAAGAGACCGTTCAAGGCTGTCGGATATAAAGAAGCGGATGAATACGTCTCCTCTGGGGTCCGGTGCTCTTGCAGGCACCACTTATCCGTTGGACCGTGAATTCAGTGCTTTACTGTTAGGCTTTGACAGTCCTAATCTTAACAGTATGGACGGTGTATCAGACAGGGATTATGTTTTAGAGCTTCTTTCCTCTCTGTCGATTATAATGATGCACTTAAGCCGTCTTAGTGAGGAAATAATCATATGGAACAGTAATGAGTATCAGTTTATAGAACTGGACGACGCTTATTCTACCGGTTCCTCCATAATGCCTCAGAAGAAAAATCCTGATATTGCAGAGCTGGTAAGAGGAAAAACCGGTAGGGTCTACGGAGCATTGATGTCTCTGCTTACCACTATGAAGGGTCTCCCACTTGCATACAATAAGGATATGCAGGAGGATAAGGAACTCACCTTTGACGCAATCGATACGGTAAAGGGCTGTATTGCTTTATCTGACGGAATGCTGTCCACTTTAAAATTCAATAAGGATATAATGGCAGACAGTGCCACAAAGGGCTTTATAAATGCTACCGATGCTGCTGATTATCTCGTAAACAAGGGGGTTGCATTTAGAGACGCCCATAGTATAATCGGACAATTAGTATTAGCCTGTATCGATAAGGGAGTCTCCCTGGATAAGCTAAGCTTAGAGGATTACAAGGCTATATGCCCTATATTTGATGATGATATCTATGATGCTATCAGCTTAACAACCTGTGTAAACAAGAGAAATACCATAGGTGCCCCGGGTAAAAAGGCCATGGCAAAGGTGATTGAATTAAATGAAGAATACTTAAATAAAGAGCAATAAAATGAAGCCACTGCAAATTTTGCGGTGGCTCCATTATATTATCTGAAACAGCTTATTTGTTTAACCATTTGAAATTAGGATACTTTAGTATAGCCTTCCCTTTAATCTTTTCTTTCTTTACAAACTTATTATCCCATACTCTGGAATCCTTGGAGGTATTTCTATTGTCTCCCATCATAAAATAGCATCCATCAGGCACTTCAATCGGCCCGAAATCCTGCTCTATCATAGGCTCTAACAGGTAGTCTTCTGTTACCTGCTCATTATTAATATATAGAATTCCATCCTTAATCTCTATAATATCCCCACCAATACCGATTATCCTCTTGATGTAATCATCCTTTTCATTATCGGGAAAGGGAAATACTACGATATCTCCTCGTTTGGGGTCGCTAAACAGATAAGATAAACGGAAGGTTACCACCTTATCTCCAGTCATTATTGTGTTTTCCATCGAACCCGTCGGTACCTGAACTTGAAATATAACAAATCTTTCAATTAGCAGTGCCAATATTATGGCTATGCCAAACACCAGGATCCAACTGATTATCTCCTTAATTATACGCTTTCCCATTACATATTCTCCTTTGATATTTGTCGTCCTTAATACAGAGGAATATCAGGACTTAGTAAAACTCCCCAGAATGCCGGCTTTTGAAGAAGGTAATTATCAAAAAGTAATGGATAATTTGGCTCACTCGGTTTATTAAGCCATGATATATCATCCGAAAGTCCCCAGAAGGTTACATTTGTAATATTGGCAGCTCCGGATTCGTGTATGCTTTTAATAAACATAAATAATCTCTTATATCGTTTTGCCTGATTTAAAAAATCTTCTTCTGTATTACTCTTTAAACCCATATCCAGCTCTGTAATCTGAAGCTCGAGACCCAACTCACCATATTCCAATAATGATGAATTCACATCCACCAATGAAGGATTATCCATGGTTAAATGGCTTTGCAGACCTATACCGTCTATAAGGCCCTTATCCTGTAATCCCTTTACCAGCCTCTTAATATACAGTAGCTTACCGGTTTCCTCGGTATTATAATCATTATAGAATAGCTTTACATCAGGGTCAGCATATTTTCTCGCATATTCAAATGCCTTTTCTATGAACTCCGGACCTACAACCTCATACCAAAGACTGTCCTTTACCCGAAGCCCATTCTCATCCCCCTCGCCGGGATTAATAGCCTCATTCACTACATCCCATGCATAAATCAGTCCGGGATAATTAGTCTGTGTATATTCCAAAACCTGTCGGATATAATTCTCCATACGCTTCAGCATAAGCTCCTTCGAAACCAGTGGAGCATTCGCATCCTGAGAATATCCTTCCGTAAAGAACCATCTTGGAGTCTGGCTATGCCAAACCAATGTATGTCCTCTTACCGGAATGTTAGCTTCCTTGGCAAATTCAAGAATAGGCTCAACCCTACTAAAGTTAACCGCAGGATTATCGTCATACTTGGGATCTGAAATACATTTGGCATAATCAAGCACAGCGTCGGGCTTCAATTCGTTTCCGGGTGTGAGGCTGTTAAACTGCTGTTTAATCAAATCCTGACGGTCCGGTGGAATTTCACTGGCTGTTACCGCTACCCCAATACTAAATAAATCCTTATAAAACTCCTTCAAGGAAGGTATGTCCCCTCGGTCTACCTTGGCGATTTCATGCTTAATTGTGACATCATCTATATAGAAGTCTATTAGCTCTCCTCCTGCGAAGCCTGTCTCAAAATACACGCTGGCGGTATTTGTGTCCTCCGGGATAATGATGCTTCCCGTAATCTCGGTCCATTCACCTTTATTAGCCATTGCGGAAGCAAAGCTTAAATATTCATTATTGTTTCTCTCAACCTTACAGTCAAACTGAATCTGGTCAGGTCCAACCTCATAATAGACCCATCCGTTTACTATATATTTCTCGCTGTCTTTCAGCTCCTCTGAAAGATTTACGGTAGCACCGTTCCAAAGAGCGGTTCTTCCGCTGACATAAAGTGATTTCTCTCCCACCTTAGATTTGTTTACGATTTCTACTTTTGCTGCTCCTCTACCGGTAAACAGGGTTGAGTCACCCTCAAAATCATCTTCATATATCAGCTCCTCCTCAACCTCCACGGTGCCCATATGCATAGCATATTCCTTAATCTTGGACGTATCGGCTTTATCCTCATCCGTATCTTCGCCTGTTTCAACGATAGAATCATCATCCTCAATGGTTTTGTTACCCTCATTAATCGGATCTGTCGTATCTTTCTTGCATCCTCCAAGTATCATCGATACAAATATTATTGATATGATTATATGGTATATTCGATATGTATGTTTTTTCATAATTCACGATTGATTCCCACTTATATAATGTTTATCTGTGGTAAATCATACCTCTCCTTTCCTATACGATAGGTATCCTCGAACATATACATAATACCATAAATTCATGGTATCCTCAAATAGATTTTATACAACTATTTCCTTAAAATAACGAGGACTGTTATAAAACAGTCCCGACTTTATCCTTCCTCGATAGTGAAGAAATCGTTTATAAGCATATATAGCGCGGGAAAGAAATCCATAATCTGCCATATCCCTGCTCCCCGTATCTGTAGCTCAGGTATTAAGCGTAATTTAGCATCCATGCTTCTTGCATCATCGAACCACACCACATGCTCCACTCCCTGCTCGTTGGTATAATAGTAAAACGGCACCTGTGCAATTTCATCGAATTCTATGGTAGCCCCATATTGAGCAGCTCGGGCGATAGCCTCCTGGTTACTTAACGGCTCTGCCATACTCTCACCTCTCACATACGGAAGTGCCCAGTCATAGCTGTAATTTGGTATTCCCATAAGTATTTTGTCAGGATTTATGACTGACACCCCATACTCCAATACCTGCCTGACATTATTAAGCGGAGCGGTTGGCATCGGTGAACTGAATAGATAACCCCATTCATATGTCATAAGAAGCATCAAATCGGCTATGGCACCAATAGCCGGATAATCATGGGCTTCATATAGAAGTCCTGTCATTTCACCGGATGTTTTTGGAGCCAAAGCCACTAAGGTTAGGAAGCCCAGCGGCTCGAGGCGGTTCTTCACATTGGATATGAATCCTATAAATAGATCCTTATCCGCCGGCTCAATAAATTCAAAGTCTATATCCAGACCTATATATCCCTTCTCCTGCATGGTAGTAATTATATTATCAATTAGCCTATTCTGTCCTTCTTGATTTATGAACATATTATGGGCAATCTGTGTATCGAAGTTCATTTCTTCATTCATCGGAGCCAACACCATGATAGGCGGTACTCCGGCTTCATATCCAATAGCTATAAGCTCTTCATCATTTATAGGTACCAAATCCCCCTGTGGTGTAAATCCATAGGTGAACAATGACTGATAGGTGAGAAAAGGGAGAGACTTCCGGTGTACCACTCTGTCGATGAATGGATAAAGGTATCCATTTATCAGAGCCGTATCTAATTTAGGGCCTTCATCATAACCAATAAGCAGTGTCTGACCGGGGACCAGAGTATCTTCACCTGCTGCCCAAGGGTTATTTCTTAAGATTTCATCTACAGTAACATTATTGGCCTGTGCGATACCGTCAAGAGTATCTCCTGCCCGGATTGTGTAA
This sequence comes from Clostridiales bacterium, assembly GCA_012523775.1. Lineage (GTDB taxonomy): Bacteria > Bacillota > Clostridia > Lachnospirales > Lachnospiraceae > Mobilitalea. The sequence goes on from JAAYTK010000024.1 coordinate 40,993, forward strand.
ACCGCTGTAGGTATTCGTACAATCATACTCTGACCGACCACTAAATTATCGGGATTTGGCAGCTCATTATCTATGATTAATCTTTCAGGAGTAACACCATACTGTTCTGCGATTGTACTTAAGGTTTCCCCTTGTTGTACAACATGAATTGTCATGTTCCTAACTCCTCTTTTTATTAAAGCTTCATAAACAATATATGCAAAGCATAGCCGGTTGTGAAGTTACAGAGCGGTAACAATAATTGATAAAATCAACCGTTTTACTTGACTAATATACTTAACACAGATAACATAAAAATAGAACTAAATCTAATCATGGAGGATGATGTGATGAACCAATACAAAATAATTACTTGTGATCAATTCCGCAAAAACCCCTTTCAACTAATTGGTAAGGAGTGGATGCTTATAACTGCCGGTAACGAAGAAAAAGTTAATACAATGACAGCATCATGGGGTGGTTTGGGAGTTATGTATGGTAAGAATGTTGCATTTGTAGTTATCAGACCACAAAGATACACCAGAGAATTCGTAGATAGGGAGGATACATTTTCCTTAAGCTTCTTTGATAAAGAATACCGCAAAACCCTTAATTATTTAGGTACTGTATCGGGTCGAAACGAGAATAAAATCGAAACTTCGGGACTGACCTTAGCCCGATATGAGGGTACACCTTATTTTGATGAGGCTAATCACGTTCTAATCTGTAAAAAGCTCTTCAGACAGCCTCTGTCAACAGATTGTCTGTTGGATGAAAATCTCATAAACACATGGTATCGCAGCGGGGATTGCCATAACCTCTATATTGCGGAGGTGACAAAGATACTTCGTATAAGAAAGGAATAAAACCGGGAATATAGATAGAGATTTTTAAAACTAATTAGGAGAGTACATTATGAATATAATGCACTCTCCTTAATAGCATTTTAATAGTAATTTGAATCATCTCATCCATTCTTATGAATATGCCAACGACATATTGAAGAATGATAAGATTGCACCTACTACCTTACTGCACAGCTCTATTATGTAGCGAATATCATGCTTTACTGCTTTCAATGCGTTAAGGTACTCGTTATGCGTTCTTTTTATGAACTGAATAATATCCTCAAAAGTACTTGGCATCTTATGGCCATCAGTAACTTTTTTGGTGCTGTCATACATTTCAATATACTCTCTTAATTGAAATTTCATTTCCTTCTCATAATACACATGATCGGTTATCGTACCATTATAACAGGAATTATGGGGAAAGGTACAATAATCAGCCAAATAGTGAGTTATAATACCAAGATGTCTTGCATAATACCTATTTATACCCTTACTGAAATCATAATCAATGGTGATTTTTTTAATCTCCTCCTTGAGGATATCAAAGGTTTCTTCAAAGGTATGCTTTCTGGTGAAAAACGATGGTTTTATGTCCGGTAATATACTTCCTATATAAAATGCCTTTTTATGCTTACTAAGCTGATGCTCCTTATGATTATGTATAAGAAACTTTGCAAGTGAAATATGGGACTTCTTTCTCATTTACTACCTCTTATTCAATTTATGTGAACGTGATCGTCATATCTAGATATATTATAGATATAAATGATTCTATAATGAAACCTACATGGTCGATATTACACTATTTATCCATTATTCACAATAGGAATAATCTAATGTGAATTAGCATTTTGTTATAATCACATACGGTATATTGACTTTTAATACCTAATACTGTAAGATGATTTATCATAATGGTGATATTTTAGAGATTTTTATTATTAGGAGATGATTTGTTGGATTCGAGTGACGCCGCGCGAGCGGTCATATTATTGATACTGTTAATTTTATCTGCATTTTTTTCGGGTTCGGAAACTGCTCTCACAGCAATAAATAAACTTCGAATGCGAAGTCTTGCTGATGATAATGTAAAGGGCGCGAAAAACGCTTTAAAGCTGATTGAAGATCCGACTAAGATGCTAAGTGCTTTATTAATCAGTAATAATGTAGTTAATATCTCAGCTTCTGCCCTCACTACTACTATGGCAATTGATATATGGGGAAATAAATGGGTCGGTCTCGCTACCGGTATTCTGACATTAATTATACTGGTGTTTGCAGAAATTACACCCAAATCCATATCTGCTATAAAGGCAGAAAAAGTTGCTCTTCGAATATCCGGTTCTGTGTTAATTGTAACGAAGTTACTAACTCCTGTAATATTTATAATTAATAAGCTATGTAACGGCATTATGCGCCTCCTTGGCACAGATCCGAATGAAAAACCGACACCCATGACTGAAAGTGAGCTTAGAACCATCCTGGAGGTCAGCCACGAGGAGGGTGTTCTTGAAAGTGAAGAACGCAGAATGATTACTAATGTGGTTGATTTTGGTGATTCCTTGGCTAAGGACGTTATGGTGCCAAGAATTGATATGTCCTTTGCCAGCGTCGATCTTTCCTATGATGAGTTGGTTCAGCTTTTTTCAGTTGATAAATATACAAGACTTCCTGTCTACTCGGAGAGTCGGGATAATGTTATAGGAATTGTAAATCTCAAGGATGTCTTCTTTTATAACGGGAAAAAGGAGGATTTTAATATCCTTGATATAATCCGTGAGCCCTATTTCACATATGAATTCAAAAAGACTTCTGAGCTTTTGATTGAAATGCGAAGGGATTCTATTGCACTGGCTATTGTTCTTGATGAATATGGAGCGACAGCAGGACTCATAACAATCGAGGACCTTCTCGAAGAAATTGTCGGTGAAATCCGTGATGAATATGATGAGGATGAGGAAGACTGCATACAGGCCGTATCGGAGAAAGAATATATCGTAGATGGCAACACAAAACTGGACGATATTAATGAGACTCTGGGGTTGGATATTGAATCCTCAGATTATGATTCTATTGCAGGACATATAATATATCTGCTTGACCATCTTCCTGAGGAAGGGGAATCGGTAACAGAGAAGAATGCTACATTTACTGTAGCTTCTGTAGATAAGAATCGTATAGATAAAATTCATATTGTTTTAAAGGACGATGATGATAATATAGCAAATTAATAAGGTGTGTGTTAGTTAATACTAGCACACACCTTATTCTGTTCTATATGGAAATAAAAACATAAAAAAAGCTTGACATAGTAATTTATATTGCGTACAATATAATTGTATATAATATATTGATGATATAAACTATTAATTTATATAAGTGCATATAAGAGGAGGAAACATTATGAAGATATATGATTTTAATATTCAAGAGAGAAACGGAAATGAAATCAGCTTAAAAGCCTATGAAAATAAGGTTATATTAATAGTCAACTCAGCAACTCAGTGCGGATTTACACCACAATATAAAGAGCTTCAGAAATTATATGAGAATTACTCCGATAAGGGATTTGTTATTCTGGACTTCCCGTGTAACCAATTTAAGAACCAGGCTCCTGAGACGGCAGACGAAATCCAACAGTTCTGTGAGAGTAATTTTGGTGTAACTTATCCTATTCATGCTAAGATTGAAGTAAACGGTAAGAACACTCACCCTCTTTATGATTTCTTAAAGAGCCAACACGGATTCAACGGTTTTGATAAAGAACATCCTTTGGCATCTGTACTTGATGATATGCTTTCTAAGACTGACAGAAACTATAAAGATTCGCCGGATATCAAATGGAACTTTACTAAGTTCCTCATTGATAGAAAAGGAAATGTTATAGAACGATTCGAACCTACCAAAGATTTTAGCTATATTGAGAATAGAATTAAAGAATTGCTATAACAATTACTCATTACACTTCTCCTTTACTGATAATCCCGATGGAGTAATTCCATCGGGATTATTTATACTATTCATTATTAAGATATTTCTTTAATGATGCTATCAACGGCTCAATATTCTCCTTTTTCGAATTATCAAAGGACGTCATTAAAGCTTCACTCATCCCCTTTTCGATATCCGTTTTGTCCTTTTTTGCTTTCAGCATCTTACTAAAAGCTCTCATTAGACCTCTTGCAAAAAACCCCATGTTCTCATAGCATATACCGGCTTCCATATAGAAGAACTCAACATCGGCATTATTACTCCCAATATTAACATCAATTATGGGATTGACTATTTCTTCTGCGTTAGGTGCCGCTCCGGTAGCAAAAA
>JAAYTK010000025.1 GCA_012523775.1 Clostridiales bacterium
CAGACCAGAAGTTTGCCTCCAGCTTCCTTTAGATTCCTCGTCGCCGAGGACACCCTTGCTCTTGGCTATGTGCTTGGCACTACTAACCCGCACTCGGGACTTTCACCCGTTAGATTGCGCCCATGCCGGGCGCACTAGAAACAGATACCGTGAAATGAAGTCCATTCATGGTATCTGTTTTTATATATCTTGTATCTGGTATTTACTATGCCTACTGGCCGGTCAATTCATTTTTCCTTCTGCCCTTTATCCAGTTCTTACCGTCAACGAATCTTGCCACAAGCATTGCACATACTGTATTTCCGGAGGAGTTAAGAAGTGTGGCCGGAGCATCAATAATCGTACTGATTACTGCGATTACAGGTAATGCGGCGGGCGGAAATCCATATATGCTTAATATTAGCATCTCTCCTATCATACCGCCTCCGGGAATCGCGCCCATAACTGCACCGACGAGCAATCCTACCAGCAATATCGATATCAGCGTTGATATATTATTAAATTCCTTACCAAAGATTCCAAAGAGGAATACCACCTTAAGTACCCCACCGATTACCGAGCCGTCCTTATGGGTATTAACACCAAGCGGAATGACCGTCTCGGCAATATCATCAGGAATACCGATCTTCTTTGCGGCATCCAGATTAATAGGGATTGAAGCAGCACTGGAGCAGGTAGCCAATGCTGTTACTGCGGGAGCTATGGCGTTCCTCCAAAATACCTTAACCCCTTCTTTTCCGGCAGCAATATATGCATAGATACTAAAGAATATAAAGTAATATATAATCGTCAGTACCAGGTACATAATAAAGACTTTTAAGTAACCCTCCAAAATCTGCGTTCCCAACTGACCGATTATTGAAGCAAAATAACATGCAAGTCCAATAGGTGCATAATACATAATGATTTTAATCATTTTCATCATAACATGAGAGCTTGCATTGAGAAAATCTTTAACTGCCTTTGCCTTTTCCCCGGCCAAGGCTATTGCTACTCCGCATATTACTGAAATTACAATTAACTGAAGTAGATTACCTTTAGAAAATAAAGCCGAAAAATCAGTTACCGTAACAGTTTTAACAAGCTGCTCGGGTAAGGAAAGTTTATTGGCCTCCTCACTTATCTCTCCTTCACCATCCTGTAATATGGATTCTATTGTATCATGGCCTAAGCCCTCAGTGGGATCTACAACATAGACACTTACAATAGATATAACAGCCGATATAATCGCCGTGGCCGCAAATACAAGGGCAATATTAAGCATTATCTTTCCTAATCTACCCATACCCCCCATATTGGCTATGGATGATGTAACACTAAAAAACACCAGTGGTACGATTAATGTAAATATAAGATTTAGAAAAATCTGACCTAAGGGCTCAAGCACCCTTGCATCAGGACCCATTATTATTCCAACAAGTCCACCAAATAGAATTGATAATAACAGAATCAAAGGTGTGGCATAGTTCTTTATGAATTTCTTCATAATTGTCCCCTCCTAAAGTATTTACTTTACTATATTATACTCGCAATATTTACTAAATTTGTTGCAAATTATGTTGTATATATTGCAAATTATGCTTTTTTTAGCTACACTGATAATAGTAACAGAATTATATCAATTAATATTTGGAAAGGTTCTAAGATATGGATTATATGGCTCAGAATGAAATGAAGAAAAGAGGCTATCTTAATGAGGATTTTTTGTTTTTTAAGCTAAAGGATCAAAAAAAGAACGAATTCGAATTCCATTATCATGATTTCAATAAAATAATCATATTTTTATCCGGTGAGGTTACATACATAATAGAAGGTAAATCCTATCGTCTTAAGCCTTGGGACATATTACTGGTGGGAAGAAATGATATTCATCAGCCAATTATCAGTCCGAATGTACCCTATGAACGGATAATTCTATGGCTAAATCCAAATTTTCTTGATGCACACAATAGAAATGACTGCGACCTGCAAAACTGCTTTTCTTTGGCCACAGAGAGAAAAATGAATATGATTCGTCTTAATAAGACAGATATACCCTCTCTCAAGCAGACCTTGGATGATCTGGAAGAAGCTATAAATGATACTTCCTTCGGATATGAAATCCTCAAAAATTCTCTTTTTATACAGCTTATAGTTAAGATTAACAGGCTTTTCTTCGGAATGGATATCAAAAAGAAGCTGGAGGATATTCGCTATGACCCCAGAATCGAGAAAATATTAAGCTATATTAATAATAATCTTGATAATACGCTATCAGTAGATTTAATCTCAGAGAAGTTCTTTCTTAACAAATACTATCTTATGCACTTATTTAAACAGGAAACCGGCTTTACCCTATATAATTATATTCAGAAGAAAAGAGTAATAAAAGCTTCTGATTGCATTAAGAAAGGTATGCCTGCCGGTGAAGTTTGCTCCTTATGCGGGTTTGGAGATTATTCCACCTTTGTCCGAACCTTCAAAAAGGAATTTAAGCTGTCACCGAAGCAATATTATAAGGCTTACATTTCTACGCAGTGATTTTCAAGATAATAACGGAAAACAGCCCGGTCAAATATCGACCGGGCTATCTAATTTATATATATACTTTATTAGGAGGCAATAATGAAAATATTGATTATTAAGGAATAATCTTTAGTAGATTGTTAACTCCCTTCTTTGTAGCCTTCTTGTAAAAGAAATCATGTCTAAAGTAAAGATAACCGTCTACCTGCTTTGTTTTTCTGCCATATTCTATTTGCTTCTTAAGAATATTAGGATCACTCTTCCAATCGGGCTCAACACTAGAACCTGATTTATATACCGCAATTCCCACATATACCTTAACATCTTTATTGGTTCGAAGCTCAAGCCATCTGTCCAAAGTCATATCATATGGGAATTTCGAATGGCTAAATGACCAATAAAGCTGTGGTGCAATATAATCTACATATCCCGGCTTGGACATCCAGGTTTCTATATCACAATAATATCGGTCATCCATTGTAAGATAGTCCAAAAAGCCTCCGGGACTGATACCGAATACCATGTCCTCATCTGCTGATTTTACAACTTTATATATATTTTTTACTAGTTTATTAACATTATCCCGACGCCATTTCTGTATACTAATGGGTTTAACACCGTTTTCCTTCGCCCATTCAGTGTATTCCTTATACTCAGGAGCATCAAAATTCTTCGTGTAATTATTCCCTAAGCTAGGATAAAAATAATCGTCAAAATGAATTCCATCCACATCATAATTTTCGACTATTTCCTTAACACCGTTACGTATTAAGAGTCTAACCCAGTTTTCTGAGGGATTATAGTATAGTGAACCTCCATAAGCCAAAACTCTTCTTTGCTGTTCCTTTAAATCAGACGTCATCCATTTCCTTGCTCTGTTATCCTTAGACAAAGATTTATAATCCGTCGTACCGCTGGACACTCTGTATGGATTAATCCATGCATGAAACTGCAGTCCTCTTTCATGAGCAGCTTCTACCATATAAGCCAGTGGATCGAAACCCGGGTCCTTTCCCTGAGTACCCGATATGTATTTAGACCAGGGAAAATGACTTGAAGGATAAAAGGCATCCCCAAACGGTCTTACATGAACTACAACGGCATTCATACCAAGCTCCACGGCCTGATCAAACATTTCATCGATTACAGAGTTAAATCTTTTCTCGGTAAATCCAAGCTCCCCCGTATCGGGATCCCTAAGCCTGTCATTAAACTCAAGATAGGATATCCATACTGCATGAAACTCATCCTTAACCTGCGAAGCCTCTGCTTTTAAAGTTTCTAAGGAATTCATAGTTAAGCTTATCAATAAAAGTGTAATACATGAAATTCTATATATTATCTTAAATAAATCCTGTCTCTTCATTGACCCTCCTTTACTAAGCTGTCATTGTCAGCACATTATCTGCCTGTAGGATACAGTTCAAATATCTGTAATAATGTCTCATAAATGGCCATTGCCGCCTTATGCTGGAATTCAGGATTAGAAATTTTATCAAAATCACTCTTATTGGACATAAAGCCAAGCTCAATCAGGATAGCCGGAACCGTATTCCTATGGACTACCGTATATTTCGCGGCTCTCGTTCCTCTGTTTTTGGTGCCGAGCGAACTTGACAGACTGTCTACGAAGAATTTTGCAAGCATTTCGCTGTTTAGTCCTGCACTGTTCATCTTATTATTATCATTTGAGTAGTATATCTCAGTTCCATATATGGATGCATTCGTATTGGCATTCATATGAAGACTTACGAATAAATCAGCACCGATTTTTTCGGCATAAGCAGCTCTGTCGGCCAAACTTATATCCACATCCGATTCTCTCGTATAATAAACCTTAAGCTGAGAGGGATCGCTGTTAAAGAAATCCTTTCCTATTTCATATAGTATCTTAAAGTTAATTGCTTTTTCGTTAGTATTAAAATAACGGGCTCCCGGAGCAGTTCCGCCATGTCCCGGATCCAGTACCACTATGTTCTTATAGATGTCTCTGGGTCTGCCCATTTTGACATATATATATTTTGAATCTGCATGTAATTCATATCCCTGAAGTTCCTTTGTCGTAACAAGAATCTCTGTTTCATAATCCGAATTTAAGAATACGGATATATCACTTACAGCTGCCGAATTACATAATATGGGGTTTGCCGTTAAGTATGATGTATAATCTCCGGGTATACGAATTGAAAATCTCAGCTTGCTATACTGATCCTCATGGCTTATCTGACTCAATCTAAGCCCTGCCGGGTTTGGAATGACTAATCCATATTTAGCAAGATTATCTGTGGGATATTCAGTTATAGGTTTATCCTCAGGGTATTCAGGAATTACAGGAGTATACGGTTTATCCTTTGAAGGAAGCATGATGGTCAAATTATTACCATCCTCCGCAATATAGTAATCTATATCATCCTTTAATCCCAAATACATAATAGCATTTACTGAGGTATACAAATTAACATAATTCAGATTCTTTGCATCAAGTATATTAACATAATTATCTTCTATGCTTTTAGCTTCGGGTATATCTATAATCAGCAGACCCGGTATATAGTTGATATTTACATCTAAGGGCTTATCACCTGTCAGTGTAATATAATCCATATCATCATTTGTACCGACAGTTACTCCCTTTAAATAATTATAATAAACAGTAATATAAAGAATATGCTTATCAGGTGATAGTCTTAAATCATAGGAAAACTGATCAGGCCTAATATTGAACTCAAGTATACTGCTCATATTATCAGCATTATATATACGAAGTGAGTCCATCCTGCTTCCTACAATACCGCTTAAATAATATGTATTATCTATGCAGCTCATATTCGAAACGTTTAGACGAATCTGTTTTCCGATTAATTCAGAAGTCACCTTCTCGATGGGTTTATCCGCCAAGACTGCATATGTCTCCGTATTAACCCTTGTATCACTATAATCCTTGCTGACCGAGTAAATAATGCCATATGTATCTGAAATATTACCGCTGTCTATGTTTTGGACTCCGCTGCTTACTCCAACCAGATTATTATTGCCTTCCCATTGCTGAAGTATGGTTCCTCTATTCCAAGTCACGGGAGAATCCCCTAATTCGGGTTCATTATTCTGCTCAGGTACATTGTCCTGATTTGGATTAGGTGCCTGATTCTTGTCATCGGGCTTCTGTTCAGACTGAGGATTCTCAGCCGAAGGATTCTCATCTTTTCTGGATGTTAATATCGAGGTCATAGAGTTTTTATCCCAACGATAGTCAAGACCCAGACAGGATGCCGTAAAACTACCGGGAACCATAACATATGAGGTTTTCGCATCATGATTGGTTACAATCATAGGTGCCGTATCAAGAACTATCGCTCTGTCATTCAGATAAGCAACCGGACTACCTATTTTCATAACCAGAGTATTTCCATTTCTGGATAGGGTTATTGATTTGTCATTGGCGTTATATTTATACTTGGCATTTATCTTAGAATCGGCAAACACTCTCTTTGCCCTAAGCATTGCCGTGTTATTGGTTATTATACTGGGCATCTTGCCAAGATCAACATTTACGCCATCAATGGTTACTTTCCCCTGTGTTCCGCTATAATAGAACGCGTCCCCATCATTATATGTAAGAAGCATAGGTTCATTTTTACGTTCAACGGCCACCGTACTGGTGCTTTTGTGCCATGTATAATTATATCCTAAATTTTCAAATACAAATCTTGAAGGAACAAGAATTTTAGTAACATTCTCCTTGACATACTTAATTTTTACCGGAGCAACCGGAGCAGTAACTGCCTTTCCGTTGACATATGCATTTTTACTGCCGATCTTCAATACAATAGTGGTTCCAAATTTCGAAATAGTTACGGTCTGAGCGGCTTTATCATATACACAATCCGCTTTGATTACTGATTTTGCAAATATATCCTTATATGATACCAAGGCAATATTGTTCTCGAGCAGTCCCGGAGTACTATCCACGCTTATCTTCTTACCGTTATAAGTTACCTTGATCTGCATATCGGTATATGTATATTCCTTTTTGGTTGTGTAATTGTATATTCGAATTCCGGAAGCCGCCGTAACATAATCCTTCTGCACATATAATTGCATACAGGTAATCAGCAGAGTAAATATTAATATACCCCACAATTTAATCTTACGGCTACTTCGAAGCGTTTTATCATTTGTACGGTTTAATATCTTTTGCAGTAAAACATCCATCTTCTGTCATCACTCCCTGTTTAGCTAGGTCTTTAGTTGCTAACTGTCTTTTGTTTCATCTCAAGTGCATATCACTTTAATGATATATATTACAATAGTGTTAAAAAGTGTTAAAACTGTGTCAATTATGAAATAATGCAATTTATATCTATTTTTTTATATGATTTAATAATATCTTTTACGGTTTATCAAAAAAATATTGCTATATTTTAGATTATTATCCTTAAATTAGTAGGCACTACCGTTGTAGTCTTATTTTAATCTCCTGCTCCGATTTATTCTACTGGAATTGAATAGATTAAATTGTGTAAATATATGTTATATCAAATTATTACATGCAGAATAGTATTTATTCTATTGCAATAGAACGTATAAATCTGTTTTATTTCTAAGAAAAATATGTTAAACTATTAATTGAGCAACAATTACATAAGGAGATGTTACTACATTACATGAAACTACAAAGATTAATGGGATTTACCAGAAGAGCTATAGACGATTATAAAATGATTCAGGAAGGTGACAGGATTGCCGTAGGTGTATCCGGTGGTAAGGACAGCCTGACTCTACTCTATTCCTTAAGCGGATTAAGGAGATTCTATCCTAACAAATTCGAATTAGAGGCAATAACGGTTAATATGGGTTATAAAGACGCCGATTTTTCAGGTGTCGCAAAACTATGCGATGAGCTGGATGTTCGTTATACAATTGTAGAAACGGATATTGCAGAAATTCTATTCGAGCACCGAAAGGAAAATAACCCCTGCTCACTCTGTGCAAAGCTTAGAAAAGGTGCTTTTAATATAAAAGCAAAGGAATTAGGCTGTAATAAGAAGGCATATGCACACCATTTTGACGATGTAATCGAAACCATGCTTATGTCATTATTATATGAAGGACGTTTTCACTGTTTCTCTCCGGTTACATATCTGGACAGAGCCGACATCACACTAATACGTCCGTTAATATATGTCGATGAGAAAGAAATAATCGGCTTTAAGAAAGCATATAAACTTCCCGTGGTAAAAAATCCTTGCCCTGTGGACGGTTATACCAAGCGTGAATTCACCAAACAACTGATCAAATCCCTGGATAAGGACAATCCGGGTCTTAGAGAAAGACTCTTTACCGCCATACGGGAAGGAATACCGGGCTGGAAGTAAACCCAAATCGGTACCAGGTACGGTACCTGGTACCGTACCTGGTACCGAACACTTGATGAAAGGAGATTTTTATGGCTGAACAAAACTATCATGATCAGGTAAATATCGAAAACTCAATAAAGCTAAGATCTCTTCTGGAGAAGCTACCACGATTTTGTAAGGAATTCTTTAGGGGCATCGAACCTACAACCTCCTCCAGAACCAGAATAGCTTATGCATATGATTTAGGCGTATTTTTCGAATTCCTTACAAGTTGTAATCCTGCCTTCAAAAACACTCCTGTCACTAATCTTAAGGTAGAGATTCTGGATGATTTAACACCACTTGATATCGAGGAATACTTAGATTACCTCAATTACTATAAATCAGATAACAAGGAATATATTAATCGGGAGAATGGCAAGAAAAGAAAGCTTGTGTCACTGAGAAGCTTTTATAACTATTATTATAAGAAAAGAATAATTAAGACTAATCCCGCATCTCTTGTCAGCGTACCGAAGCTTCATGAAAAAGAAATCGTACGTCTGGAGCCGGATGAAGTTGCTTTGCTCTTAGATGAGGTTGAAAACCCCAAGAATCTTACGAAGGCTCAGAAAAGATTTCATGAGAAAACCAAAACCCGCGATCTCGCTATTATGACTCTTCTGCTTGGAACAGGAATCCGTGTGTCCGAATGTGTCGGTCTGGACATTGATGATGTTGATTTTAACAATAACGGTATAAGAATCAGGCGTAAGGGTGGCAATGAGGTCGTCGTATACTTTGGAGATGAAGTCAGAGAAGCCTTGCTTGATTATCTTGAAGAAAGAAAGCGTCTTATTCCCATTGAAGGACATACCAATGCTCTCTTTCTCTCCATGCAAATGAAAAGACTTGGAGTACGCTCGGTTGAAAATCTTGTGAAGAAATACTCTCAAGGGGTGACAAAGCTAAAGAAGATAACTCCCCATAAACTCAGAAGTACATATGGTACGAGCCTCTATAGAGAAACCGGAGACATTTATCTTGTGGCTGACGTATTGGGTCATAAGGACGTAAATACGACCAGAAAACACTACGCTGCTATTGAAGACAGCCGTAGACGCAGTGCAGCCAATGTCGTGAAGCTTAGAAAGGATTAAATATTTATGTATAGCACTAAGAAGTGGTACTTTCTTTATCTAGGTATTTTGGGTACAATTCCTATAATTTTGTACTTAGTCGAGGGTGACTATAGTATGTCTTTTTGGATTGCTGTAATTTTCGAATCATTTTTTATAATTAGTAGCATTTATTTTTTCATTAAGGATGCTCGACCCAGAAGAAAATCAAAATAATAATTGATAAATCGGTACCTGGTACGGTACCTGGTACAGTACCAGGTACCGATTCTTTTACCTATTATTTTCACCGTTTTTTATTCAATCAACTGGCTCTCATGCTTCTTAAAAAAATCCACTCTGGGCTCAAGGAATTTCAATTTATGGTCCTTAATGTTTGGAATAAAATAATGCAAGGGCTCAAATATAGTTTCCCAATTCCAGATTCTTTCGTCAACTCCCAAGTACTCTCTCACCATCTCAGCACCAGTTGGAGCAATAGGATGTACAAGGGTTGCTGTGACTCTAACCGCATGTAAGGAGTCTATTAATACCTGTCTGCGAAGCTCATCATCATCATTATTATCAGCATTTCTTATGTTATTGACATAATACTTGTTGCTCTTTCGGACATAGCTGTCCAACAAATCTGATATTCTATGAAACTCATGGTTATACATATGTCTTTCATATTTGAGAATAACTTTCTTGGCTTCCTCTAATATTTCCTCACTAACCTTTCCTTCAGGAATATGGGAATCATAGTACTTCTGAGCCGTATAGAAACAGGAGCGTATTAATCTGTTATATACGTTAGTTAAAAGATTTCCTTCTTTTAACACGGGATCAATACCTTCAATCTCCTCCGTCTGGTATACAGCAGGCTGAAAGCTTACACTCTTATTGTCAAGACCTAGGCTGATAAAATGCATTCTAAGCTGCTCGTTGGTATAGTACTGAAGAAGCTCTCCGGCCATTGGAGGCTTTATGTCCGAGCTACTGCTTGCCTTCTTATCCATAAATAATACATGATTGTTGGCAATAAGATGTGGAAGGATCAGTTCTCCATCATTTGGTATGATCTTAGGCTCCTCATTCTGTAATGCCATAAACATAGCCATCTCGGCTATTCCGTAAAAATATATATTGTCCTCTCCGATAAACTGATAGACATTTGCATCGGTGGAGCACCACCAGTCCTTCCAATCCTTTGAGGATGCTTCGCCATTCTCGAGATAGGCTCTTGTAAATGATATAGGAGCCCATAGGGATTCTGGCCATACCCAGAATGTCAAATTATCGAGACCTTCCTTAACCGGTGTCTTTACGCCCCATTCGATATTACCTGTCAAGCGAAACGGTACTAAAGTCTTTCCGGTACGAAAATTAATACCATGTCTAGCTATAATCTCGGTGGACTCTTCTCTGTCTCTTAAATTCTTAAAAACCAGTGTTACCGAAGGTTTCTTCTCTTCCTCGATATATTCATGCTCGGGTAATGTATTGATTATTTCCTTGAGCTTAAGAAGCTGATTCTTCTTTATGTGTATCATAGGATCTCTCAGGAATTCTTCCATGGTATTCAGTAAGTATTTTCTTGAGTTTGTATTACTTCTAAGATAATCTACCCTGTCAGAAAGCAGCTTCTGGAATTCCTCCAGTTTAAAATACCAGTTAGTCACCTTAATTATTTCAGGCGTCTTTCCGGATAGGGTGCTCTTAGGGTTAATCAGTTCGGATGGCATATACTGATGTCCCAAAGCACACTCGTCCGCATAGCCTCTTTCTGATTTACAGCCCTCAATAGGACATTCACCCACTACCTGACGTCCGTTTAAGAGTACCTTAAATTCAGGATCAAAAAACTGTGGTGTCGATAGTTTTTCAAGATATCCCTTCTCATAAAGAAACTCAAATACCTCCTCAGACACCTTTTCATGAATTTCACCGCTTCGTCCAAAGGCTGATGTGGCAAATAAATTAATACCTATTTCATAATCATCCAAAGTCTTCTTTTGCTTAACATGATTCTCATTTACATAATCCTCAATAGTACCCTTATAGCCTTCATCCTCACATGCCTTTCTATAGCTTTCCACTATCGGCGAACCATAGCAATCGGTACCTGACACAAATATTACATTATCCTTGCCTATCCTATCTCTCAAAAACCTAGCAAACACATCAGCATGAATGAAGACACCGCCAATATGTCCGAAATGAAGTTCTTTATTACCATAAGGCATCCCGGCAGTTACTACCGCCCTCTTAGGAAACTTAGGCCTCTCCGGTTCCGGTCTTCTTCTGTTAATATTCTCCTGATTCATTCAAAACCTCCTGTATAAAATTATATTATTATTGAACATTAATGGAAGTTTTACCTCCTTCCCGCTCATAAAAAAACCTACGATAATCCAATAAAATATCGGAATAATCGTAGGGACGATTTACTTCGCGGTGCCACCCTATTTTATTGATATGTTGCCATATCAAACTCATTAGGTACATATATACCTTAGTCCTGTAACGTGGACTTACGTCATAGCATCACCGAAACATAAATTCCGGATCCGTATGCGGCTCCGAGGCTTGCTTCGTCCTAACTTCCCCATTCCTTCTCAGCTTAGCGGAACTCTCTGTAGGTTATCATTAAGATTACTCTTCTCTTCATAGCCTTTTACATAAAATTTTATTATATTATTATATTTAAATATTAAGAATATATAATATAATTCATAACTTCATATATCGTATGGTATGATATTATTTCCTAAAAGTCAAGTTAATATTTATAATCACGATTCTTATGGTTCTTCATAATTAATTGTATTATATCCGGGATACACCGGACATTACCAAACACTGAAGCCGATACACACGCCGATATATAGCGGATTCGGTGCTGACAGGGTCTCATTGCCGATACACTGTAACCGGTACGATATATATATCGGCAGCTTAGGTATATAATTAATATATATAATAATATTTTATCTGGAGACGTCTGTATAATATGGAACGATAATATAATTACCAGCCTGTATCTTATCCGATGTAAGCCTATTACTTTCCATTATCTCAGCTATATATTCATTTATATCGTTATAATCATCGGTCATATACCTGGATGCTATACTCCAGAGGGTATCTCCCTTCTGTATCTCCACACTGGCCACATTCTTAACTCTAAGGCCTTCCCTCTTAGCAGTAACACTCTTTGTAGCCAGAATGATCGTAAAAATCATAATAAGAAACAATAATCCTATTGCAAACCACCTTATTTTTCTTCTATCCAATCTTTTTATCTTAGGCTCAAAATCCAAATTATTAAGATATGAATTTTTCATAATAATTTCCTCCTCAAATCGACCATAAAGTGTAATTTTCTATATTATAATATGAGCCATGGACATCTGATGTCTAATATAAGAAAGTTTTTTGAAATTTTCGAACAGATGATAAGAACATTTGTTTATATTCATTATATCGAACAAATATTCGCTTGTCAACAATTTTTTCGAACATATATTCCTTTTTGCAAACATTTTTTCGTTTTTCAGAACATAAGTTTTGCATTTTTCTGGTATCTATGTTATACTAAACAAAATATCTAATTTATTTATGTTCGAACGTAACTGATTAAACGTTTTCAAATATGAGGAGGCAGATATAAATGGGATATGGCAGGATAAGTAATAAGCAGAAAGAAATACTAGAATATTTGAAGTCTCAGATTATTAACAAAGGGTACCCGCCGTCTGTTCGGGAAATATGTGAAGCTGTAAAATTAAAATCAACCTCATCGGTTCACTCTCATTTGGAGACTCTTGAAAAGAACGGATATATCCGTAGGGATCCGTCCAAACCCAGAGCAATCGAGATTATAGATGATGAATTTAATCTTACCAGACGGGAGCTTGTCAATGTCCCAATTGTCGGAACCATTACAGCCGGACAGCCTATCCTGGCTGTAGAGAATATTGATAGTTACTTCCCTATTCCCTCGGAATTTATGCCGAATAGCGACACATTTATGCTGAAGGTTAAGGGAGATAGCATGATTAACGCCGGAATATTTGACGGAGATAAAATACTTATACAGAAGCAATCTCATGCTAAGAATGGCGATTATGTAGTTGCACTCATTGATGATGAAGTCACAGTTAAGACATTCTATAAGGAAAGCGGATATATCCGTTTACAGCCTGAAAATAACGCTATGGAACCCATTATAGTTCAGGACGTTCAAATATTGGGAATTGTAATTGGATTGTTTAGAATATTCTAAATTAATAAAGTACCAGGTACCATAACAGAATATGAATAAATTACATATTCTGCTCTTGGTACCTGGCTTAATTATTAATATGAGAACAAATCAATATATATTTTTAAAGCTGCTCTTTTGATATGGCTTTACCATCTCTCCAGATTCTTTCCAAATTGTAAAATAATCGGTCCTCTTTGGAAAACACATGGACGATGACATCACCGTAATCCATTAGTATCCAACTGGCACTTCTTATTCCTTCCACCCGTAAAGGCTCATAGCCGTTTCTTCCCAGTTTGTCCTTTACCGAATCCACAAGAGCGTCAACCTGTAGTGAATTTGCTCCGTTTGCAATAATAAAATAATCTGCAATAACTGAGATTTCTTTAATCTCAATCACTTGGATATCTTCACCTTTCTTCTCCTCGAGAGCTTCATAAGCTAATTTAACCATCTTCTTAGAATTATCCATATCTACCTCCGATTCAAGTCTAGTTTTATTGATTTAAAACTGTTAATCTATTGTTTATTTACATAATAATCATATGTCTCCAAGGTTGTCGGTTCTATCAAAAATTTCATTTCTTTAAGGTATTTAATCGTATTATCCAGTATTAGTACAACGGCCTTATCGAGGTCTCGATAGGCAGTCTCTCTAATATAATCCATCCTGGGAATAGGCTCTGTTCTGTTGGGCTCAATATAATCAGCAACAAATACTATCTTTTCCGGCTTTGTCATGTCGGGCCTGCCGGTTGTATGGTATTCGATTGCTTTTAAAATATTATCATCTGCCACACCATACTTTTCTCTTGCATATAATGCACCCACCTTGGCATGTAAAAGCAACTCCGGTAGTTTTCTCTCAATTTCAGAAATTCGAAGATTATTCTTCTCACACTCCCGAATAAGCTCCTCACCTGTCAAATGCTTTGCACAGTCATGAAGTATTCCTGCCACACTGGCCTTTATGGTATCATCCCCATGAATCAGGGCAAGATCATAGCTTACCTCTTCAACTCCAATGGAATGAAGATATCTGCTGTCCGAAAGAATACTTTTCATACTTTTTCTAAGTTTTTCAATATCCATAAATACCCTTCTGTATCATAATATTTGATAAACCCATGTCTTGCTTCTTGTACTTTAGCACATAAGTCCCGACTTGTAAATAATTCGGTCTGCTGTTACTCTGTTTTAAATATATAAACCATTCATATTAATATATGAAGCAACCTCATCAGGTACATAATATCGAATGGATTTTCCTTTATTAACCCTATCTCTGATATTTTCAGAGGATATATCCATATGAGGCATATCTAAGAGAATGATTTTGCCGTCATATGTATTCTCCAGATGTCTGATCTGCTCATCAAGCTGTTCATACGAGAATTGTCCTCTTCCGCCGACGATTATCGTACTTAGACGAAATACGGTTTGAGGCTCCATCCAAGCATCCATCATCATCAGAGAATCGGCACCAACTATGAAATAATAATCGGTATCAGGCTCATTTTCCTTTAGAGCTTTTAGTGTATCCGATGTATAGGTTATACCCGGACGATTAAGCTCTATATCCGATATGACAAAATGCGGATTACTTTTAATACCGCTTTTAACCATATTTATTCTATGCTCGGCTGATGCTATATCAATACCCGCCTTATGCGGCGGATTCATAGTGGGCATAAAAAGAACATAGTCAAGGCCGGCTTGTTCGAAGGCATGCTCAGCCAAAAATAAATGACCGTTATGAATAGGATTAAAGGTTCCTCCCATAATACCGACCTTTTTCATACATTTCATCCTTTCAACAATAAAATGATAAATTATATTTTCTTTGATTTATCTTCAGGCAGGATAATTTTCTTCTTATCCTTAGACTCCTTGTATAATACTATTTTTCTGCCAATAACCTGAACCACCTCAGACCGTGTCCTTTCTGCAAGCGTCTGTGCAATAGTATTAATATCCTCCATACAATTCTTTAATACATTTATCTTAACCAATTCTCTGGCTTCTAAGACCTCTGCGACACCCTCAGTAACTTCCGGAGTCAACGCCGACTTTCCAATCTGAAATACAGGGTCCATTGTCATTGCCAGACTCTTAAGATAAGCCCGTTGCTTTGTTGTCATTAAAGCACTCCCTTCATATAATTATATACTTGATATAAATCTGCTGTTATTATAATCCAAATATAATTTATTTATAGTAATCAAACTGCAGGCCGTACATCCTGACAGTATCACCTTCTTGGATTCCAAGCTCCTCCAACTTCTCGAGTATGCCGTTGTCCTTCATGAAATTCTGGAAGAATATAAATCCCTTTTCTGATTCCAGATTCGTGTAACCAAGCATACGCTCAATTCTCGGTCCCTCCACGACATAGAGATGCTCCTCTTCTTTCCATACCTCAAAGGGTTCTTCGGAAATTTGTAAATCCTCAGGAAAGAACTCTCTCTCAAATACTACCGGTGAACTGTCCATCTTATCAAGGATACCTTTGACATGATACAGCAGTTCCTTAAGACCTTGACCACTGACTGCTGATATAGGAAATACCTTAAATCCTTCCGGTTCAAATGTATCCTTTAGCTTCTTTATTACATTTTCCTTGTCTTCACCAAACAGCACGTCCACCTTGTTTGCAGCTATTACCTGTGGTAATTCGGTAAGCTTTGGGTTATATGAGGCAAGCTCTGAATTAATTTTTCGAATATCATCTATAGGATCCCTGCCCTCAGTAGATGCGGCATCGACCAAATGTATAATAACCTTTGTCCGCTCAATGTGCCTTAGAAACTGATGTCCAAGACCTACTCCCTCGGAAGCACCTTCAATTAAACCGGGAATATCCGCAATTACAAACCCGCCGCCTTCTTCAAAATCTACAACACCCAGGTTTGGGCTTGTCGTGGTAAAGTGATAATTTCCTATCTTGGGTCTGGCATTAGTCACTCTGGATAACAGCGTTGATTTTCCTACATTGGGAAAACCCACAAGACCCACATCAGCAATCACCTTAAGCTCTAGAAGGACTGTCATTTCCATTGCCGGTTGTCCGGGCTGGGCATACTTCGGTGCCTGCATGGTGGCAGTTGCATAATGTTGATTACCCTTGCCGCCACGGCCTCCCTTAAGGACCAGTACCCTACGGTTATCACCGGACATATCAGCCACAATCTTTCCCGATTCCTTTTCGATTATAACCGTTCCGGGAGGTACCTTAAGAATAAGATCCTTGCCGTCCTTACCGGTGCATTTTTTCTTTCCACCGTTTTGACCGTCCTCCGCGGCATATTTTTTGATATATCTATAATCAGAAAGGGTATTCAGACCTTCATCGACTTCAAATATTAAATCTCCACCCTTACCGCCGTCTCCACCGTCCGGTCCGCCGGCCGGTACATACTTCTCTCTGCGAAAACTAACGTGACCGTCTCCGCCTTTACCGGATCTTATATATATTTCTGCCCTATCTGCAAACATAATTTCCTCCAATTAAAACCTGTCATCACTATTATTACCATATACTATCATGCTCATTATAATCATTTTTTTATACAAAAACAATAAAATAACCCCAAATTCTTAATGCTAAGGAATTTGGGGTTTAAATCCTGTGTCTTTAATTATTTGCTTCTACAGGGTAAACAGAAGCCTGCTTCTTATCCCTGCCTTTTCTTTCGAAACGAACGATTCCGTCCACTAATGCAAATAATGTATCATCGCCACCGCGTCCAACATTAACTCCCGGATGGATCTTTGTTCCACGCTGTCTGTAAAGAATATTACCGGCAAGAACAAATTGACCGTCGGCTCTCTTCGCACCCAATCTCTTAGACTCAGAATCTCTACCGTTCTTTGTGGAACCAACACCCTTCTTATGAGCGAAAAATTGAAGGTTCATTCTTAACATTGTTTACACCTCCTATAATCAAATCGACAAAACTTCGTTTTAACATCCTACTTGTTTAATCGTCCTATCTGCCACTCATTTTCTTCTGGGAAATCTTTATATATTTACCTTCATATTCTTCTACAATTCCCTGTAATCCATAGGCTAATGAATTAAGAAGAAGATTTCCATGACTGCTAATAGGACCTAACATATGAAATTCTATCAAACCCTTATCTTCATCCTTATTAATATCAAATGTATCGGATGTAAAATGTTCTATAGAATTTATAGTATTGATTACTAAGGCCGATACGGCCGCGCATACGATATCACTGCCTTTTTCGGAATAATTCGCATGTCCCAACATCTTAAACCCTGTAATCATATTGTCTGCATTTTTAAAAATCGTAACATTAATCATGGTACATTTACCTATGCATTGATCTTTTCGATCTTAACCTTGGTAAATGGCTGTCTGTGACCTTTTTTCTTGTTGTAGCCTTTCTTGCTCTTGTATCTGTAGACAACAACTTTTCTGTTCTTGCCTTCTTCAACAACCGTTGCAGTAACCTTAGCATTTTCTACTGTAGGATTTCCGACAACCAACTCACCGTTATTCACTGCAAGAACTTGGTCAAATGTAACTTCTGCGCCTGCTTCTAAGCCAAGCTTTTCAATCTTAATGATATCGCCTTCCGCTACTTTGTACTGTTTTCCACCAGTTGCAATAATTGCGTACATATGGCACCTCCTATTATCATTACTCGCCAACTTCGGTGTCCAAAAATTGGAACTTTAACCTCGCCGTGCGGCACACTAAATCATGTTAGCATATACATGAACAATTGTCAATGAAAAATTTCGGTACCCGGTACGGTACCTGGTACCGATTCGCTGTGTACCTGGTACGGTACCTGGTACCGTACCAGGTACCGTTATGATTCACAACAGCCGCTAATAATAATATTCCTTAGTTTTCTGGTAATTTCCATAGTTCCTGCATCAGTTTTCTGAGTCATAAATATAAAGTTGAGATTATCTGCGGGGCAATTAGCAAAATAACATCCAAGCCAGCCATCCCAGCCATATTCATACGGACTTCCGATAGTTCCTGCTTTTGTCGTATCAGTAAGAACTCTCATCAGATTGCCATAGCTATGGCCTTCCAACTCAAGCCAGTATTCAAGTCCCTTCTGTTGCTTCGCACTTAATGACTTTGTAGTCAAATACTTTACTGTTCTGGGATTCATTATATATGCACCTTCATAGCTTCCACCATTCATAAGCATAAGTGAAAACTTAGCAAAATCATCGATTGTAGAAACCAATCCGGCTCCGCCTGCTTCATAGGCGGGTTCCATCTCCATAATTTGAATGATACCCAAATTGTTTCCGGTATATAGGGCTAATCCTCCCTTACCGTCAGCCATATAGGTTTTGGCCAGACGATCTCTTTTATTTTCGGGTACATAGAAAGCCGTATCCTTCATGCCAAGAGGATCGAATATTTCCCTCTTTAAAAATTCGCTATACTTCATACCGCAGATTATTTCTATTAATGCCGCAAGTACATCGGCACTGGTTCCGTATGCCCAGGATTCTCCCGGGTGAAAAGCCAAAGGACATTTTCCTAATTTATTTGCTATTTCTACAGTGGTTAATGCATTATCCGTGAAAAGCTTCTTATCAATCTCCTCAAAAACCTTTTCTGTTGCCTTACCGGCCTCACAATCTCCGCCGTATAAAAGCCCCGATGTCATATTTAGCAAATCCTTAATCCTCATCTCCCGTCTTACAGGAACTAAGGACTTACCCTCAGCTACAACCTGATTACGAAACCCTTCCAAATATCTGCTGACAGGTTCATATATATCCATCATGCCCCTCTCTATCAATATCATAGCAGCAGCTGCGGTAATAGGCTTCGTCATGGAATACAGTCTGAAAATAGTATTTCTCTTAATCGGAATCTGCTCTTCTCTGGATGCCAAACCATCCTCATGATAAAATATCTCTTTACCATTTTTATAAATCAGCAAATTAGCTCCCGGAATTTCATTTGCCTCAATGGCTTTTCGGATTGCATTTTTAATATTGGTAATATCCGAATTTTTTAACATTCTCTGCCCTCCCCCTTTCAGGTACCTGGTACACTCGTTTTTGGTACCTGGTAC
>JAAYTK010000026.1 GCA_012523775.1 Clostridiales bacterium
AGATAAACTAAAAATTGATATTCACATTGGCACAAGTGACATATTATTCTGTGATAATGAGATTTTACATTTATATTTAAATTCGTTGATTATCCCACATGAGTATAGGATATTCGAGAAGATTGGTCATGATTTGGAAAAAATATTATAACACTTTTATTAGCGGGGGTAATTATGATTATAACATATAATGATACAAAAAAAGACTTACCTGTAGATCAATTATATAACTTATTTTTCATGGCAGGATGGGCAGGTACTGAATACAATCCGGCCCCTGTTACATTAAAGTATTTTAATGTTCCTTTTATTAACTCAACCTTAGTGATTTCATCATGGGATGATGAACGCTTAATAGGAACTGTAAGAGTTTTGAGTGATAAGTTTATCAGGTCTGTGATTTATGATTTAGTGGTTGACCCGGAATATCGAAATATGGGAATAGGGAAAGAGTTGATAAGAAGATGTATTGAGCATTTTCCAAACACTGAATGGTTAGTTCAAACAGAAAAACATATTTCAGGTTTTTATGAGAAAATTGGATTTAAGATTTATAATGATGTGGTTCTGACGATACCTTCAAAATATCAAAATGTGGAATGAAATATTGATAAGACTGATGAATTACCAAAGCTGTTAACAAAGGTAATGGAAATTATGTCGGATGGGCTTGGTCTATTGGGAACTTTATCCTATTTGTATTCGTCTAAATAGATAGAGACGATGGAAAGGAAGGTATAGTAATATGAAAAAGAGAACCCTAGCTACCATATTGTGCCTTTTGCTTACGTTAGCTTTGATGACTACCTTTTCTGGTTGTACCAAAACAGCGCCAGGTGAGGATTTAATGCTAGGTATAGAGGCAAATGCTGTGACAACGGATACGGATATTTCCGGTGATAGAGCAATTGCAGTTACAGATTTCGCTGTGCGACTGTTTCGGCAGAGCGTGGAGGATGGAGAAAACATGCTGATTTCACCACTGTCTATTATTAATGCACTTGCCATGACTGCAAATGGGGCGGGAGGAAAAACGCTCTCCCAAATGGAAGAATTATTTGGGCTTTCTGTTTCAGAGCTTAATGAGTACCTCTACGCCTATACAAAAGCGCTACCTGCCGGGGGAAAATATAAACTCAGTATTGCCAACTCTATTTGGCTTAAGGACGATGAGAGTTTTACTGTAGAGCCGGATTTTCTACAAGCCAACGCGGACTGGTACGACGCGGGGGCGTATAAAGTGCCGTTTAATAATGCTACGCTCAGAGACATCAACAACTGGGTAGAAGAAAACACGGATGGCATGATTAAAGATATACTCGATCGCATTTCCGAAGAGGCTGTGATGTACCTTGTGAATGCTCTTGCGTTTGATGCCGAGTGGCGCAATATCTATTACGAACATCAAGTGCGCGAAGGAGTATTCACCAAAGAAGACGGAATGCAGCAGCAGGCAGAATTGATGTATTCCATGGAAGAACAATATTTGGAAGATGCTAATGCCGTGGGGTTCATTAAATATTATGCTGACAAGAAGTATGCATTTGTCGCCTTACTGCCTGATGAGGACATCAGCGTTAAAAATTATATTGATTCTCTTACCGGCGAGAAATTGGCTTCTATGCTAGCAAACCCAACAGATATTCAGGTGAATGCAGCCATTCCCAAATTCGAGAATGAAAACAGCATTGAAATGAACGATGTCTTAAAAGCAATGGGCATGACAGACGCTTTTGACTACACCGTTTCAGATTTCTCCGGAATTGGAACTTCAATAGATGGTAATCTTTACATAAGCCGCGTGCTACACAAGACCTTTATCGCCGTGGATGAAAAGGGAACAAAAGCCGGAGCGGCTACAGTGGAAGAAATGAAAGACATGTCCGCAGAACCTAAGGAAATCAAGACAGTATATCTCGATCGCCCATTTGTATATATGCTCATTGACTGCGAAGCTAATCTGCCTGTGTTCATCGGCACGCTCATGGATATAAGCAATTAGTGAAATTTAAGTGATTTACATAACCGGAGGTATCTAAATGGAAAAAGTAAGCTTATGCCCATATTGTGGAGTAAAAATGAAATTAGGTGTTATACATGGTGACAGATATCGCCTCAAATGGATTCCAAAAGAAAAGGATAAAGGAATAATGAGATTAAGTACATAAATTCAAGTCATGACAAATTAAAATTAATAGGGGGGCATCTTGTGAATATAAGGAAAGTATTAACCGATAAGAAATCATATATCGACTTGCTTTTGTTGGCTGACGAACAAGAAAACATGATAGACAAGTATCTTGAACGTGGTGATATGTTTGTAATGGAGGATAATGGAATTATAGCCGAATGCGTGGTCACTAAAGAGGGGGACGGTATTTATGAGCTTAAGAACATTGCGGTTAGGCCTGATTGTCAGCGAAAGGGCTATGGAAAGA
>JAAYTK010000027.1 GCA_012523775.1 Clostridiales bacterium
TCGTAAAGGATGAGGATGTCGACAGAATAGTTAAAGCTATTATAACCAGCGCCAGAACAGGCGAAGATAAAGGAGAAGGTAAAATATTTATCTATAATATAGAGCGTGCCATTCGGATTCGTACCGGAGAAGAAGGAGATGGTGCCATTTAGATTATATAAGTCATGTGCTTTCAGACAGACTAATAATAAGGGTATTCATAATAAGCATCACATATTCTGTGGTGCTTTATTATGCCTGGAAGAAGAATGGTAGAGTAGGTATAATATTGTAAATTAAGATTTAAAAGTCATATGGAATGGTTTATAATAATTATATGGAATTAGGTAATGGTAGAGTTTAAAGATAAGTAGGAGGCATTTATATGAAACAGGAAAGTCACAAATATATAGCTATAGATTTAAAATCATTTTATGCCTCAGTCGAATGTATTGAACGCAATCTGGATCCTATGACTACGAATCTCGTGGTTGCTGATGCAAGTCGTACGGAAAAGACAATATGCCTTGCCGTATCACCCTCTCTCAAATCCTATGGTATATCCGGTCGGGCAAGGCTTTTTGAAGTGGTCCAAAGGGTTAAGGAAGTTAATGCAGAGCGTCTAAGAAAAGCACCGGGTCAGGAATTTAAAGGCTCATCCTTTAATGATACGGAGCTTAAGAATTCACCTGAGCTGGCTTTAGATTATATTGCCGCACCACCGAGAATGGCTTACTACATGGAGTATAGTACGAGAATCTATAATATTTATTTGAAATATATAGCGCCTGAGGATATACATGTTTATTCTATAGACGAAGTATTTATGGACGTATCAAAATATCTGCATATATATAATCTTACGGCTCGGGAACTGACCATGAAGATATTGAGGGAGGTTCTTCAATCGACAGGTATTACCGCCACAGCCGGAATAGGCACGAATTTATATCTGGCTAAGATTGCCATGGATATTGTGGCAAAACATATTGTTCCTGATAAGGACGGAGTTCGGATTGCAGAGCTGGATGAGATGAGCTATCGGCGTATCCTATGGTCGCATCGTCCGTTAACTGATTTTTGGCGTGTAGGCAGAGGATATGCTAAGAAATTAGAGGAACATGGACTGTTTACCATGGGAGACGTGGCCAGATGCTCAATAGGTAAGCCCAATGACTATCATAATGAAGAGCTTCTGTATAAGCTGTTTGGGGTAAATGCCGAGCTGCTTATAGACCATGCCTGGGGATGGGAGCCATGTACAATTGCCGACATAAAGGCTTACAAACCCAGTGTTAACAGTCTCGGTTCCGGACAGGTTCTGCAAAGCCCATATAGCTATGAGAAAGCCAAGTTAATCGTATGGGAAATGACCGATCTTCTTGTTCTGGACCTGGTCGACAAGAGGCTTGTTACGGATCAGATGGTATTAACAATAGGTTATGATATCTGTAATCTGACAGATCCTGAGATTAAAGGAAAATATAAGGGAGAGATTACCACGGATACCTATGGAAGGGCAGTACCGAAGCATGCCCATGGAACAGTAAATTTAGGCCGGTTCACATCATCAACAAAGCTTATAATAGACGCTGTTATGGATTTATTTGATCAGATTGTTGATAAGAACCTATATGTGAGAAGGATAAATATCGCGGCTAATCATGTGATCGATGAGAACTCCAAAGAAGATGCGGCTACCTTTGAGCAGCTTGACTTATTTACGGATTATGCATCGGAGAAGGCATTATTAGAGCGTGAGAAGAAGATACAGCGTGCCGTACTCGATATAAAAAGAAAATTCGGTAAGAATGCTATAATAAAGGGCAAGAATCTTGAGGAAGGTGCTATGACAATAGAAAGAAACAAGCAAATAGGAGGGCATAAGGCTTAGGAGGGATTGTATGAACGACAATATAAATGATATTAGCAGATATAATGATATAATCAACCTGCCACACCATGTATCCAAGCACCGTCCTCGTATGTCTATCCAGAATCGGGCAGCCCAGTTTTCTCCGTTTGCAGCATTGACCGGTTACGATGATGCCATAGATGAGACTGCAAGGTTAACTGATGAGAGAAAGGACCTGGATGAGTCAGAAAGAGCCAGATTAGATGAAAAGCTGAGGAGTATTCTTAATCAAACAGATAGTGAGCAGGAGATTACCTTCACTTATTTTCAACAGGATGAGAAAAAGTCCGGAGGAGAATATGTATCTATTAGTGGAATAGTGAAAAAAATAGATTATTACCAACGTGCCGTAATTTTACGAGACGGGACCAGAATCGAGATTGAGGATATAATTGACATCATATTCTAGCGGTAAAATCATGGAAATCAGAAGATACGGTTAAGAGGCGGACATATAAGGAAGTGATATTATGATATTTGATAAGATAAAACAGGATATAATGAATGATCCCATGAATAAAGCATTTACAGATAAGGGAATTCCACCATTATTTAAGGCTTCAAAGGATGCACGCATTGTCCTGGTGGGACAGGCACCGGGGCGTAAAGCCGAGGCTACCCGAATGTTTTGGAATGATTTGAGTGGTGACCGTCTGAGAGAGTGGATGGGTATATCCCGTGAAGTATTTTATAATTCCAATCGTATCGCCCATATACCGATGGATTTCTATTATCAAGGAAAGGCTAAGAACGGTGATGTACCGCCAAGAAAAGGGTTTGCCGAAAAGTGGCATCCGTTATTACTCAATAAAATGCCTGATGTTGAGACCATTATTTTAATCGGAAGCTATGCACAGAAGTATTATCTCGATAAAAGACGTGAGAAAAGCTTAACCGAAACGGTGAGGAATTTTCAAAAATATTTACCTGAATATTTCCCGCTGGTACATCCTTCTCCTTTAAATCTGGGTTGGTTTAAAAGAAATCCCTGGTTTGAAAATGAGGTTCTACCTGAATTTAAGACAATTATAAGAAAAAATTTAGGTTTGTAATTCAAATACAACAGACAGCTATTATGATGTCTGTGTCAATAAGACAGACACAGGATTTACAATCGATATAGAAAAAAGATTATTAGATAAACGGAGGGATTAAATGAAACGTAAAATACTGATTATAGGCGGAGTGGCAGGAGGAGCATCGGCAGCGGCAAGGCTTAGACGAAACAACGAAGATGACCATATTATTATGTTTGAAAGAGGACCTCATGTATCGTTCTCGAACTGCTCACTTCCCTATCATTTGAGTGGAATAATTAAAGAAGCGGACGACCTGGTATTGATGAATCCCGAGTTGTTTCTGAAGCAATATAATATCGATGCCCGTATCAACAGTGAGGTAACGGCTATTGACAGACATAATAAAAAGATTACTGTAATGAGAACGGACACAAAAGAAGAATATACCGAAACCTACGATAAATTAATACTTTCTCCCGGTGCTCATCCCATTGTACCGAGATTTCCGGGAATAGATAAGGTAAGCATTTTTACGGTAAGAAATGTGGTTGACATAGACAGACTCAATCGATTCGTAAAGAAATTGGCAGTAAAGGATATAACCGTAATCGGTGGCGGTTTTATTGGTATAGAGGTGGCAGAAAACCTTAATCAAGCCGGATATAATATCACACTGGTAGAAGCGGCAAATCAGATATTGAGAACGTTCGATTATGATATGGTGCAGATATTTCATAAGGTGCTGACAGACCATAATATCAACTTAATTGTCGGAGACAGCGTGGAAAGATTTGAAGAGAATAAGGTGATTCTTTCATCAGGTAAGTCTATTGGTACCAGTGCCGTAATAATGGCTATCGGTGTTGCCCCTGAAGTACATCTGGCAAAAGAGGCAGGTCTGGAAATAGGTGTGACCGGTGCTATCAAGGTGGACGATAATTACAGGACAAATGATCCCGATATATATGCTGTCGGTGATGCAATCGAAGTGTATAATGCATTGACGGATTCGGCATTTAAGCTTTCATTGGCAGGTCCGGCGTTAAAGCAGGCCAGAATAGTTGCTGACCACATCAATAATAAGAAGACATTCAATAATGGTTATATAGGCTCTTCTGCCATCAAGGTATTTGATTATAACGGTGCTTCGACAGGATTAAGTGAATCCTTAATAAAAGCACTTAATTTGAACATAAATTATGATATTGTCCATATTATACTCTCGGATAAGGTGGGAATAATGCCGGATGCACATCCATTACATTTTAAGCTTTTATTCGAGATTCCTACAGGAAAAATACTGGGAGCACAGGCAATAGGTAAGGGTAACGTAACGAAGCGTATCGATATTATTGCTACAGTAATAAAGTTTGGCGGCACGGTAGAAGATTTAAAGGACCTGGAGCTTTGCTATGCGCCTCCGTTTTCAACCGCTAAGGACATTGTAAATTACGCCGGATATGTAGGCTCCAATTTACTGAACGGAGATTTTAAGCAGATAAACGTCGACAAGGTAAGAGAGCTTGTTGAGAATAAGGAGCTAATAATCGATGTCAGAGAAGCTTACGAATATAGAAGAGGTCATATTAAGGATGCCGTTAATATTCCTCTAAGTGAGTTAAGAGAACGAATCGATGAAATACCTCGGGATAAGCCGGTATATCTGCACTGCAGAACAGGTCAAAGAAGCTATAATGCAGTCTTAGCATTGCAAAACCTGGGATATAAGAATGTTACGAATATTTCAGGAAGCTTTCTGGGTCTGTCATATTATGAATACTATAATGATAAGCAAACGGGAAGAAACAGTATTCTTACAAATTATAATTTTAATTAGGTTAACATAGTCCGGATTAAGATTTACTTGTCCAGAATATTTCTGAGGGTACTGCTTTGAGCTTTTATTGCAGACATTTCATTAGTTACTTTGCTGATAAGATCATATTGTGTCTCAATGGCAGCCAGTACCTCTTCAGTAGCGGCAGCATGCTCTTCGGAAACCGATGAAATGCTCTCAAGCTGCTCCATGATAGCATCGAAGGAGGATGAAATGTCTGTAATCATTTCATCTTCCTTATCTACATCTATTCTAATGGCCTCGATAGATTTTTCCAGATTTATAAAGCTGTTCTTAACGTTACTGATAAACTCATTACCTAGATTAACGGCTTCCTTTCCGTTGGTAACCTTTTCGAGTGTTTCGTTTGTAGCAATATTGATTTCTTCAATAATCGCAAATATTTCTTTGATTGTCCTATTACTCATTTCGGCTAATTTGCCTATTTGAGAAGCGACGACCGTAAAGCCCTGGCCTTGCTCGCCCGCTCTTGCAGCCTCAATAGAGGCATTAAGGGCAAGGAGATTTGTCTGATTAGCGATTTCTGTTATATCCGTAAGAGAGTTGTTTATCTTGTCCATACTTTCCTTTAGCTCATATATATTAGCTAAGGATGTTCCGACAGCATTATCAATCGTATCCATCTGCTGAACCATTTGAGTTATTCCTTCGGAATTCTGGTTAATTACATCCTTCATGCTGTTGGAATGTGACTTGGTCTCTTGGGATAATAATTTGGTTTTCTTAATTATTTCGGTGGCTTCGTTTGCATTATAGACTATTTTTTCTGTACTTTCTGCATTTTCGCCGACCCCCTTAGTCATTTCCTCAACGGCATTCTTGGTCTGGTCACTCATATTTTCAATGTTTTTTATAAAATTAAATGATTCCTCGATACTCATGTTTAATTTAGAGGTATCTTCATCAATTTTCTTCATGGTTTCTTCTAACTGAGTCAATAATTCTTTAGCGTTCTGTTCCTTGGAAAAGGCAGACATAATATATTCATATCCCCATTTTGTAAGAAAGAAAAATACAATTAATACAAAATCAAAAGTAAGTAAGGTTCTGATAAATCCGGATAATGAATAGCCCGGGCCCAAGACACCCAAAGGACTTATGGCATAGAAGATGATAAGTGATACATTTAATAACACACAATGTATTATGAGTAGCTTAACTCTAAAATACATGGCTATCATAGCCACTGTACCCAAATGTATCAAAAATATTGT
Organism: Clostridiales bacterium; assembly: GCA_012523775.1. Taxonomy (GTDB): domain Bacteria; phylum Bacillota; class Clostridia; order Lachnospirales; family Lachnospiraceae; genus Mobilitalea. Next base: position 5,986 of record JAAYTK010000027.1, read on the forward strand.
CATCGCATTAGAACCCTGCTGCAGATAACCCAAATAACAGGCAGATATTACTACCGAAACGGTTGTTATTATTGGTGATATGCTATCGAATTTACGGGATTTACTATTAAGAAAAGAAGCTATGAATCCGATTACTGCTGTTGAAAATGTACAAGTCATTACCTTAATGCCATAAGAGACGCCTGCAGTGGCAAAAGCCTGAATTGATAGTAGAGTGGCAATAATAACTATAAGCATTACGATAAATCTGTTAGTTCTTCCTACACTGAATCGTAATAATACATTATCCTTCATGAATCATGGCTCCTTTAATAATTCTATTTTTAATATTAACATAACCATTAATTTTGTCCAGTCGAATATTGTATGATATTAGTCCTAAAATTATATGCTTATTGAGGAAGGTGTGCCGATAAGTACCTTGTTTTTGCCTGAGAATTTTGCCTGATACATAATCTTATCAGCCAGCTGAAAAAAGTCATGAGCATTATAATCTGCGGAAGGATAAGCGGCTATTCCGCAGCTGAATGTTATTTGTATTTTCTTGTTTTCATCAAATTCATGATTCAATATGTTGCTCTGTGCAGTTTCGATGATTCTTTTGGCATGAGCAGGACTAGTCTTGGGAAAGACAATAGTGAATTCTTCTCCGCCATATCGAAAAACACTGCCCTGAGTACTGCAGCAATATTGTAGCTGTGCGGCAATATAGATTAGAATCTGGTTTGCTTTTTCATGTCCTATAGCGTCATTAACAGCCTTAAAATTGTCGACATCGATGACGGCAAGTGTCAAGGGCATTTGGTTCTCTTTTATTAACGTATCTAGTGTACTATAAAAGCTGGCTATATTGTATAGCCCTGTCAAAGGATCGCATTTTATTAATTCCTCCAGCTGTAACTGCTTAAAGGAGCTGTACTTGATTATATTATTCTTATCCCTTTCGATGGAGGTTAGAAAACCGGTTATAACAGCACAACCCAAAATTAATAAAACAGCAATTAACAATTCAATAGCATAGAAAGTCCCATTGGTTCGGGCGTTGCCTCCTGCAATCCATGAGCTGATTAACATAAAGACCAAAGATATAAGGGTTACTATGTTGGTCATCATTTTGCTGCTATATATTACTGTTAACAGAATAGGAAAAGTAAAAAGTACTATGGTAAATATAAAAACATGATGCACGCATGCGATTATAAAAAACTGAGCAGTCAGTATAAGAACAGACAGATAATTCTTCGCTGTCTCAGATATTATCCTGCTATTTAATATGTATCGACCCAGTAAAACCAATAAAAAATTACTAACCGAGGGGCGAACGATATAAGCTAAAATATAGTAGGGCATTGACACATAAATCAAATTACTATAATACAGGAAAAAGGATACGATTATCTCTATTAACAATGTAATTATAGCAACCATAAGTGCTGCGTTATTTAGTTTTTTTCTCCATTTGTGATATAAGTCAGTAAATTGTTCCATAACACCGCGTCCATTTTATTATGTAGGCCATTATTACTATATTATACATCCCCTTATTAAAATAAGCAAAATATATTTTAAAAAATTCATGTTATTTGCTGGATTTTACCTCTTACATTTATAAATTTACCACTTACCCGATGGCTATTTACATTATTCTTAATTTAATGCTAAGATTCCCTCAGGAAAGGCAGAGATTTTTGTTGATATAGTCTTCGGTGATGTGGACTTATATATTCCGCGGGACTGGAATATTATAAATAAGACACATGCAGTATTTGGTGATATTGACTCGATGCATAATAA
>JAAYTK010000028.1 GCA_012523775.1 Clostridiales bacterium
AACAAAACAGAATAATAATCTATAAAATGAGCAACTGCTCCTTCTATAATCATTATATCAAGGAATTCTATATAATTATTATAAAGAGTTTCAGCCAGCCTTCTTGACTATTCCTAGTCACTTAATAGATAAAGTAATATTGCTGCTGTAATATCATATATAATTTTGTTAATCTTGCTTTCTATGGTCTGTCTATCATAATTACGTTTTTATTATATAGGTAGGTACAATTTCCTTTACCTTCTTCCTAATCTCGACTGGCTCCAGAACACATATGTCCTGAAGCTCCTCCAGTTGTCTGAGGAATCTTTCCTCATCCATCTCTATTGGCTTTCCAATATATATCAGGTTGTTTTCGGTTGCCTGCAGTCCTTCCTCCTCCATCAACAGCTCCTCATATAGCTTCTCTCCCGGGCGAAGGCCTGTAAATTCTATCATTATATCCTCACCGGGCTTATACCCTGATAGTCTTATCAGGTTTTCTGCCAAATCAAGTATTTTGACAGGCTCTCCCATATCAAGGACAAATATCTCTCCGCCCTTGGCATATGCTCCGGCCTGAAGCACCAAGGATACTGCCTCCGATATCGTCATAAAGTACCTTATAATATCAGGATGGGTTACCGTTACAGGGCCACCCTCCCGAATTTGCTTTTCAAATAACGGTATGACACTTCCGTTAGAGCCAAGTACATTACCGAATCTCACCGCTACGAATTCAGTCTTGGATCTCTTATTATAGGTCTGTATAATCATCTCACAGATACGTTTTGATGCTCCCATGATATTGGTTGGATTCACAGCTTTATCCGTTGAGATTAGCACGAATCTTTCGGTTCCGTACAGATCCGCTGCCTGTACAGTCTTCCAAGTTCCAAGTACGTTATTCTTGATGGCTTCATTAGGACTGTCTTCCATAAGAGGTACATGCTTATGGGCGGCAGCATGGTATACTATCTGTGGCTTATAGGTCTTGAATATATAATTCATCCTCGTGGTGCTTCTGACAGATGCGATTAGTACCACCAGATTAAGCTTCGGATAATGAGCCTTAAGCTCCTGCTGTATGTCATAGGCATTATTCTCATATATGTCTACTATAATAAGCTGCTTCGGATGATAGGCCGCCAGCTGTCTGCACAGCTCACTGCCGATAGAACCTCCCCCACCGGTTACGAGCACTACCTTATCCTTAACATATCCCATGATAGAATCAAGATTAACTTCAATACTGTCTCTTCCAAGTAAGTCCTCTACCTCAACATTTCTAAGCTTACTTACGCTTACTTCACCGCTCATAAGCTGATAAACGCCGGGGAGTATTTTTAAGTTACAGCCTGTCTCATTGCATATTTCAACGATTTCACGAATTGTCTTTTTCGCTACGGAGGGCATGGCGATGATAATCTCATTTATATGGAACAGATTTGCGGTATCGATGATATCGTCTCTGGTACCAACCACCTTAATTCCATGAATATATGTACCTTGCTTCAAGGGGTCGTCATCTATTATGCATTTTACCGTTGTGTTGGAGATATGCTCACTGGAGATAATCTCCTTGATGATCACATTGGCGGCTTCTCCGGCTCCGATTATCATGACACTTTTAATCTCACTGGACTTATTGGCTAGCCTCCTTATATATCTGATGAACCTATAGGCAAAGCGGTTACCGAGGGTTAGGAAGAACAGTACCCCGCCATATAGGAAATAATAGCTTCTTGGTACCGGATAATTCATAATATTAAGTCCGGCAAATTGAAGTAAGGCAGACAATATACATGCCGCAGTAACATTCTGCATTTCCACGATTCCTGCGAATCTCCATATGCTGTGGTACAATCTAAGTATGTAAAATATTAGCAAGGTCGTTACAATATTAATAGGTAGATATCGCCACAAAGATTCTACGAAGCGCATATCTACCCTATCAAAATGAAAATCAAAACGAAGCAGTAACCCTAATACACTTGACACAATGATTACTGCAACATCAAACAATATTAAGCAAAATCTTCTAAATGCCAACTTTCTGTCAATCGTTCTTCTCGTCATATCTTGTCCCTCATCTTAGTGCATTATAACAATTAATCCTATTTGTTCACTTCATGTTCCTTTAATTCGGAATTAATCTTTTCGTTATACATTTTCATTCTTTTGATGAATTTCTGCTTATAATTTGCACGCTCCTCCTCACTCATATCAGAATATGCAATATAGTCTATTTCACTATTATGTAATGTTGCGCCACAATGGAAGCAAATAGCATCAGGCTTTCTTGAAACTATTCTATAATTAAAACATTTTGGACATATAAATATTTTTAGCATTTTTAACATCCTTCCGTTATTATATGCAATAAATATTATACTATATTTATTACATAAATGTAAACACAGAATGTGAGTTCTGTAAATTTGTTACATTTTTTAGCGAAAATCTGTGCTATTTTTAGCGATTGCCATACATTTTCTCATAATAATTCTGATACTCACCGCTTATGATGTTATCCAGCCAAGACTTATTATCAAGATACCATTTAATTGTCATCTTAATACCCTCATCGAATAAGGTGGTCGGTTCCCAACCGAGCTCCCTATTAATCTTAGTGGGATCAATCGCATATCTTCTGTCATGTCCGGGACGGTCTGTAACGAAGGTTATAAGGTCTTCACTCTTGCCAAGTTCCTTAAGAATTGTCTTTACAACTTCCAGGTTTGTCCTCTCATTATGTCCGCCTATATTATAGACTTCACCTACGGTCCCCTTCCTTACGATTAAATCTATGGCTACGCAGTGATCCCTGACATAGAGCCAGTCCCTGACATTTTCACCCTTATTGTATATAGGCAGGGGCTTGTCATTCAATGCATTTGCGATCATAAGCGGTATCAGCTTCTCAGGAAACTGATAGGGCCCATAATTGTTAGAGCATCTTGATATGGTAACCGGAAGCTTGTAGGTACGATGATACGCCAGTACCAGCAAATCGGATGAAGCCTTGGAGGCGGAATAAGGACTCGATGTGTGTATCGGTGTCTCCTCAGTAAAAAACATGTCCGGCCTGTCAAGAGGGAGATCTCCATATACCTCATCTGTTGATACCTGATGAAACCTTGTGATTCCGTATTTCCTGCAGGCATCAAGAAGCACGGCTGTTCCCATAATATTGGTCTGCAGGAATACATCCGGATCGGTAATCGATCTGTCCACATGGGATTCCGCCGCAAAATTAATAATTACATCGGGTTTCTCTTCCTCGAACAGCTTATAGACAAATGGCCTGTCAGCAATATCACCCTTTACGAATTTAAAATTAGGATTATCCATGACAGACTCTAAGGTCTCTAAGCTTCCTGCATAGGTTAGCTTATCCAGACATACAATCTTATCCTGCGGATACTCCTCCAGCATATAATGAACAAAATTTCCTCCGATAAATCCGGCCCCGCCGGTAACGATAATTTTCATGGTTATACCTCACTCGTATAATATCTTTAGATACTAAGATTTATACTTTCCTTTCTTTAAATTTTATATATTTAATATCAATCGGCTAGGTTAAACCCATGATATAATTGTCCTAGTGTCAATCAGGTAATAGTTCTTTTACCTCCTGTTGAA
>JAAYTK010000110.1 GCA_012523775.1 Clostridiales bacterium
ACCGACAGTCGAACTTCTTTACTCTTACCGATATCGTGAACTGGTTTCTTCTATTACAACTACTGAAGTGATGGAAAAGATAACCGCAGTATCACTCAATAAATGCGGGACTTTCTTTGGAAAATTGTTTGATACAGTAGGTAATTTTAGATCGCTAAAGGGTCATGTGGACAGTATTGCGATTTTACATAGAAACAAGTTATACATCAATTTTATGACTCAAAAAGCAATAAATGAAATAGAAAAAGGGGCCATAACAAATGCAGTTGAGTTTTTAAATTTCCTTGAACAACTTGAAAATGTTAATGCTGCTGCAGAATTCTTTGCTCATATCCGAGTTTTGCACACTATGGTAAGGGGTTCAAAAGATATATATGAGGTTACACTTGAGGCAATGGATGATGTGCAAAAGCTGCTTAAATTTAATCAATTACCTGGAGTAGAGGAATTTGATAATCAAGTTGTACAAAACATAAAAACACTATTTGAAATAATGCGTGATAAAAATTTTAAAATACAGGAAGTTATTGACAAACAGACCTCCAAATTCACTAATACTTCTTCAATATTTGACCACTTTAATAAATCACTTGCAGATTATGACATGTTTGGTGTAAATCACAATGCTGATATTGAGTATCAGAATACTCGAGAAGAGATGCTTCTTGCAATAGATGAAATTTGTGATCTGTGGGCAGCACAAAAACGAGCCCGTGATAATTGGGTTAAGGAAATGAAAAGCAAATACATAAATCGTTCAATATTTCATTTACAAAGAGAATGGGCAAGAAGAACTAAATTGCTTTGGACAGAAAAGTCAGAGTCCCTGGAGACCCGTATTGCAAATTTCAAAAGCAAAGTTGAAGGGCAAATTAAAGCTCGTGAAGCATTAAGAGAAAAAGCAGAACTAAATTTTCTCAATAAGACGACCAAGTTAACAACAGTGTATGATACTAATTTGATTTATGATTTCGATGATGAATCCTTTAGGCACGAAGGAACAGAACTTGTGATGAAATATTTTGGAAAGGTATCACGATGAGAATATTCACTTTGATCATAGCGTTATTCTTTATTGTTCAGGCGCAAAAGCGGTTCACTTCAGATTACTTTGTTTCAAAGTATAATCTCAGTTTACCTGAAGTATCGCAGGAGATGCTGGATATTTCAGCCCTCACCCATACTAGTGATTTATGGGAGTATTATTATCATGAGAATACTGATAAACTGGATAGTATTGTAAGAATGTTAACGATAGAAGGGGCTCCACGAAACTTGCAAAAGGACGAGTACCGATACTATGGTGACACTGTTTATGTCAACTCTGTTTCAATTTTTATAGACAGAAAAGGTGACACTTCTTCTGTTACGAATTTCAAATACACAGATGAATTCAGGACACAATTAGCCTACAAACCCAAATATAACTGTATCTGGAAATCAAGTTTCGATGAACGTGGAATAAAATTACTGGACGTCTGTAAATGCCCAGGTGATACAGGTTTTAGGGGACAGGTTTTTAATAAAACAAAATATAATGAATACATCGAATCGATTGAAACATATCGGGGAGAAATAGATTCAAACACAATCAGGCGGTATTACCTTACACCTTTTGACAGCATAGTCGCTGATTTTATGGTCACAAAACGGAAAGAACCCTTCATTGTACGTTTAAATGTGTACAATAATAATAAAAAGAAAAAGTAT
>JAAYTK010000108.1 GCA_012523775.1 Clostridiales bacterium
GTGTAAAGCATTTTTATACGGTAAATGATTACAATGATTTATTGATAATACTGGATAGGGATACAACAGATTCATTAGTTCTTATAAATAATTTAAACGAAAGTACAACGGATATAGAGATTCCAGCGATAGCAAGCGGTAAACTTTATGCATTTGGTCCATATGCAGCTTTTGCTATGAATATGTCAAGTGAATCAGATGAGATTGAGACTGATTTTGACGGAGGCTATCGTATTAACAGGCGCTTTAACCGCATGCAGTGGCATCTTGTAAATCAAGGTCAAGGTAACAATTCATTAAATGTTTTTGGACTAAATGTAATAGCAGAAAATGCTCCATGTATCAAAGCAGTGGCAAGTAAGGAAGGCATAACACAGGAAGCGTTTGCATGGTCGATTAACAGCTATCCCAACATATCAGATATAACCGCAACAAAGATTTCCTATCAATTTGATATCTATTATGGTAATGATACTATCACATTAAGCAGCTTAGGTGGTATCGGTGATGTGAAGGCTATTTCAGTTGTGGGAGAGAGTAACAGTCCCGGATATACCTTTGCAGACAGCGGAAGCAATGTAGTTATAGAATTCTTATCAGATTTTTATGATACTATTACTATACCATTATCCATTACCTTACAAAATGATAGTACAATAGCAGGTGAGCTAATGATAAATCGACTTGGTGTGGATATTCTACATCATAGTATTGGTAGTGGAGACCCAGCAGAAAGTATCCGTCATGCATGGCATGGAACGCAATTCGGATGTAGGGTGGATATTTCTGGTACAAATCAATACCATGTTACAGCAAGCTATTATATTCCTGATTTTGGAGATACGAAACCCTATGGATTATATGTAACACGTAAATACTCCGATGGAAGATATGAAACTGAGATCATTACGGAAGCGATGAACACCTGTACAAAAGAACAGAATGATAGTTATGATCCTGCGAGCAATGTTTTCAAATACAAAGAAGAGGGTAATTCTAACGTGAATGTAGTGGATTATTTGGTTTATTCAGGCGCTAGTGAGACTGTGGCACCAACTGAAATATCAGTGCTTGTATTAAAAGAGAATCCTGTAGGTACAAGCTTTGGTGGGGTTAATTTTGGATCCGGTACAGGCGTAACTTGGGAAAGATAATAAGAGGAGGGAGTAGACAATGAAGAAATTAACGGCATTGGCATGGATCGGGATATTGTTATTTGGTGCTATTCCTATATCAGCATATGCTGCAAATGGTAGTGTCGACTCAATTAGCGCTACATATACTGATGGGAGTGGCGGCAGTGCGGGTACGATTGCATACAGTGGAACGGTAGCGGATACTAATACGACCAAAGCAGTGGCAATCCTTATTCTAAAAGGAGAAGGAAATTCAGCACAGCTCCTCTTGATGGATACCTGTGAAGTAAGAAGTGATAGGAGCTTTTCAAGTACAATTAGTGTAAAGCTGACGGAAGCAGGAACCTATACGATTCAGGCATCGGATTATGAAGGTGGTGCTTTTGCATCTACCACCTTTATTGTTAACGTTGAAACAACACCAACACCAACAACACCTACACTGCCAACGGCAGCACCAACAGAAGTAATAGAAAAAGAAGCTGAAATAGTAATAAAGGATACGGTTGCCAAAGAGGATGTACCAGATACTAAGCTTGATATTAATGTAAATGAAATCAAAGAAGGTATATTGACAGCAGAGGAGCAAGCACGTATGGATGCAGGTGAACCAGTAGCGGTTTATCTGGAGGTAAAGGATATCAAAGAAACCGTGAGTAAGGAAGAAAAGACAAAGATTGAAGATGTATTAGGTGAAGATACAATCGGGCTTTTTCTTGATATAAAGCTCATCAAACAGATTGGTGATGACAAGCCACAGGAAGTAAGCAA